>DAHWHV010000547.1 GCA_027335545.1 Clostridia bacterium | reverse complement strand
GGGCCGCCGCACGGCGCTTCTGTGCCCCCGGGCGCGGCGGCGGCGCCCATTCCCCCGCCGCAGGCGGGGCGTTCGCGGTTGCGGTGGCAGCCACCAAGGCCCCCGGGGGGGCGCGCGCCCGTGCCCGAGGCCGCGCCGTGGGCGGCCCGCCGTCTCAAGCGCGCCGCGGTGCGGCGGCCGGGTGCAACCGCCGCATCAGGTCCGCCTGCACGCCCGACAGGTTCGGTGAAGGGGCGGAGCCACAGCGGGCGAACAGGAGACGCTCGCAGGCGCCCAGCCCCCAGATCGTCGCGTCCACCAGCCTCAGACGGTGGAGATCGCCGCCGCTGGGGTCGGCGGGGATCAGGCCGCTGGTCTCCTGAAAGGCGGCCCAGGCGACGGCATAGCCGGGTGCGGCGGGGTCGTCCCAGAGGCGTTGCAGCGCCAGTGGCTCCGGGCGGACGCGGGCCCCGCGACCGGCGAAGCCCCACGAGGCCCGCCGCAGGCGGCCCCAAAGCACCGTGCGGCCCGCCGCAGGCGCCGACGGCATCGCGGCCCGAATCGCCGCAGCCTCGGCGGGACCGGGGCAGATCACACTCTCCCCATTGGTCAGCATTTCCCTGCCACACCCCCGTCGGGCACCCGGGGCCAGGCCGCGCCGCACGGTCGCCCCCTGGCGCCCCGCGGCATACCCTCCGTCGGCCGCCCGCCGCAGGTGTCCGTGCCGGAGTCTATGCCCTCGCACCGGGGTCAAAGCCGGCCCCCGCCGATGCGCGTCATCCCGGGTGTCTGGGGCCACGGGCCGACCGTCCGTCAGGGTGGCCGCCGCCCCGGTCCACCCGCCCGCAGCCACACGGGGGCCGCGGCCTCACTCCGGCAGCAGCCCCTGCGCCTGCAGCCAGTCCTCGGCCTCCATGGCCGCCGCGCAACCCGTGCCGGCGGCCGTGACCGCCTGCTGGTAATGATGGTCCGCCACATCCCCCGCGATGAAGACGCCCGGGATCTTGCTGACCACCCCGTGGGCCGTCAGATACCCCTGGGCGTCCTTGGGCAGCATCCCGTCCAGCCAGCCCGTGTTGGGTTCATGGCCGATGGCGTAGAAGACGCCGTCGGCGGCGATCTCCTCCTCCGCCCGCCCTCCGTCGGTGCCCGCCACGCGGAGGCCGCGCACCTTCCCCCCGTCGCTCAGCACCGCCACGGGCACGCGATTCCAATGGAATTCGATCTTGGGGTGCCCGATGGCGCGCTCCTGCATGATCTTGCTGGCGCGCAGCCGGTCGCGTCGATGGACGACGTGGACGGTGGAGGCGTATTTGGTCAGGTAGATGGCGTCTTCCATGGCGCTGTCGCCCCCGCCGATCACGACGACGCGTCGCTGTTTGAAGAAGGCCCCGTCGCAGGTGGCGCAGGAGGAGAGCCCCCGGCCCCACAGCTCCTGCTCCCCGGGCAGGCCGAGCGTGCGGGCGCGGGCGCCGCTGGCGACGATCAGGCTGTGCGTGCGGATCTCGTCCGGTTCGTCCTGCAGCCGCAGCACGAACGGCCGGCGGCCGAGGTCCGCACCGGCCACGGCGGCCTGCCGGTAGCGGGCCCCGAAGCGCTCGGCCTGCCGGCGGATGTTCTCGATGAGGCCCGAGCCGTCGATCCCCTCCGGGAAGCCCGGGAAGTTCTCAACCGTACTCGTCAGCGAGAGCTGGCCTCCCGGCTCCGGTCCCTCCAGGACCAGGGGCTGCAGGCGCCCTCGCGCCGCATAGACGGCGGCCGTCAGGCCGGCGCACCCGGACCCCACGATCACGCAGCGTTCGACCCCTGTCTCTGGGGATGCATCCGCCCCTGGCTCGTTCATCCTCCGGCACCCCTTCCCCAACGCGCCGTGGTCCGGTCTCCGTTCGGTTCGTCGCCAGCCCGTCGACCGGGCGATCCGTCACCTAGGCTGCCCAGGACGGAGGCCGGTTTGCCCCCGGGGCCGCCCCGCCGGGCCCGCCGGGCCCGC
>DAHWHV010000540.1 GCA_027335545.1 Clostridia bacterium | reverse complement strand
GCGGAAGAGGGCGCCAAGGCCCAGGGCAGCGAGCCGCGACAACGTCGCGGCCGGCTGGTTCGCGGCCAGGCCCAGGCGCACGCCGCCGCGGTGCAGCCGTGCCAGCAGGTCGGCCATCCCCGGCCGCAGTTCCAACGCCGGACCCCCACCCGTGCGGTCGCGGAAGACGCCGTAGGCCCGCGCGGCCAAGCCGGCGTCGCGGCCGGCCAGGTGCCAGATCATCGCCTTGTAGGCGCTCGGCGCAAAGCTCTCTACCGCGAAGCGCCCCGCCGCGGCGAGCAGCGCCGCGTCCACCGCGAGGCCGGTCGTCTCGACGATGGCCGCGCAGATGGCCGCGTCTGCGCGGCGCTCCCACTCCTCCTCGGTGTCGAGCGGCCCACCGACGTCGAAGAGCACCGCGCGAGCCGGCCCCGCCTCTGCCATCCCCGCAACCCCCTGCCACGCCCGGTTCATCCGGCCCGAGATCGCTGTGATAAACGCCACAGCGCCGCCCAGCCAGCGGCTCCTGCGAAAAAGGCCGCGGGTGCCACTACGGGCAGTGGTCATGTGTGCCGCTGACTACTAAGCGCCGTCGCCGACACCCGCCCGCGTTTTCATGCCGTGTGGCGCCGGCACCGCCGGCATGGGGGGCTTGGCGGTAATAGGCCTCGATCTGCTTCGTGCCGTAATGCCGCCCTCGCCCCTCGGCCGCAAAGGGGAAGTTGCGGCGAAAGCCCGCCCGGCCATCCTTCACGGGGAATGGCTCCCCTTCCGTGACGGTGGTGACAACCTCCGCCTCCGTGGCACCTCGTTCAGCCAGGCGGCTGGCTGCATGCGGGTAAAGACGGCCGTGCATGGGCCACCTCCACCATCTGGTCACATGCACCAACAGGATACAGTGGCTGGCCGGCCGCGCCCCAAGGCTTGGGCCCGTTGCAGGGGCCGCACGGGCGCTGTACGGCTGGCGGCGCTGCCCTGCGGGGCCGCACGCTCCCGGTCCGAGAGAGCCGTAAGCCTAGCGCGCGGTGGCCGCGGGCGCTCCCGGCAGGCGCTGCCGCGGCATCGCCGCCTCCCCCGGGTTCAGCCCGCCCGGCGGCGGTGGCAGACCCAGGCGCCGCAGCATGTCTACGCGCCCGGCCGGCGGCGGCACGCCCGGTCATCCCCCCTGCGGGGGCCGGCTCAGACGGCGGAACTCCTCCTCCAGCGCGGCGCGCTCCGCGGCCCGCCGCGTCCAGCGAGGATCAGCCAGCCGCGCGCTGAGTTCCGCGAGGCGCATGCGCCGCGCCAGGTCCCTCGCCGGGTCGCCGCCCTCCGCGTCCCCGGTCGCTGTGGCCATGGTCTGGCCGCCACCGGCAGGGACTGGCCCGTCCGCGCCAGCGACGGGCTGGCCCCCGGCCGCGGCCGCCGCCCTCCGCAGTGCCCCGCCCTCGACCCGCCACTCCTCCTCGGCCCAGTGCGCCACCAGCCAGCGGTCGTGGGTCGCCAGCACCACCGCGCCGGGGAAGCGGCCCAGGGCGGCCTCCACGGCTTCGCGCAGCCAGAGGTCCAGGTGGTTGGTCGGCTCGTCGAGCAGCAGCAGGTGCGCCCCGGCTTGCAGGGCGGCCGCCAGGGCCACGGCGGTGCGCTCGCCGCCGCTCAGGTCGGCAAAGCGGCACCCCGCCCGCTCGCGCCGCAGCCCAAGCAGCGCCGCCGTGCTCCAGGCCGCGTCCCGCGATGCGCCCGGCAGGGACCCCAGCACGTCCAGCGCCGTGGCCCCGGCCGCGCGGGGCACGGAGACACCGCTCGCCTCGTCGCGTTCCTGCGCCACGTAGGCGATGCGCGCCGACGGACTCACCCACAGCCGGCCGTCCACGGGCTGGAGTTCCCCGGCCAGGGTCCGCAGCAGCGTCGTCTTGCCGGCGCCGTTGCCTCCCGTGAGCGCCACGCGGGCCCGCGCCCCGACGTCCAGGCGCGGGCAGCGTGCCACCACCGGGCCGTGCGGTCCCGCCGGCCCCACCGCCAGGCCCTCGGCCACGACTAGGCGGGCCCCCCCGAAGGTCGCGCCCGAGACCGGCAGCGCTACGCGGTCCCGTTCCCAGGGCTGAGGCGGCGCATCGCCCACAGCGCGCTCCAGCCGGTGCTCGTAGGCCTTGGCGCGGTGCGCCATCTTCTTGGCGAGGCGCTGCGCCCCGGGGTTGCGCGGCCCGGGGTCCGCGAAGGCCCGCCGTGCCCACTCCATCTGCCGCCGCGCCGCCTTCTCCAGGTGCTCCCGCCGCTCCGTGTGGGCGGCGTGGGCCCGCCGCTCCGTCTCCGCGGCCAGCGCGGCCTGCTGACGGTACGCGCCGTAGTTCCCCGGAAACACGCGCAGCCCCGCCCCGCCCTGCTCCCACGGCCGATCGAGTTCCCAGACCTCGGTGGCGATGCGGTCGAGGAAGGCACGGTCGTGGGACACCAGCAGCAGCGCCCCGCGAAAGGCCGACAGCGCTTGCTCCAACAGCTCGAGGCCACGCGCGTCCAGGTGGTTGGTCGGCTCATCCAGCAGGAGCAGGTCGGGCGCCTGCGCCAGGGCGGTCGCGAGCGCGGCGCGGGTGCGCTGCCCGGCGCTGAGCAGGTCGAGCGGCCGATCCGGGAGTTCCCAGCGCGCGCACAGGGCCGGGGGCAGGGGCATGCCGCCGTCCGGCGGCCGCTGGGGCAGGTACGCCAGGGACGCGCCGCCTTCCAGGACGATGTCGCCGGAGTACGCCACGGGGGAATCCGGCGGGTCCGGCGCGACACTGTCGCGCCCGTGGCCGGAGGCGCCCGCGGCGTGGGCGCGCCAAATCGCCCGCAGCAGGGTGGACTTGCCCACGCCGTTGGGACCGACCAGGGCCGCGCGCCGACCCCGCGGCAATTGGGCCAGATCGATGTGGAAGAGGTCGCGTGCGCCGATGGCGGCGCGAAGGTGCAGGAGGCTCAGCACGGGCATGCGACAACCCCCTCGGGTGCAGCCATAGCGCACGATTGGCCCGTGCGCGGCGCCGCCGCGGTTTCCGAGGGTTACACGCGCATCGGTGGGGTGCGATCCTCCCTGGGGATGGATGGCGGGATGCAGCCAAAGGGTAGCACGGTGCGCCAGGACGGCGCAAGGGCCCGGGCCGTCCGGCGGTCCGCGGGAGGGGGTACCGGATGCGAGACCAGCGGGGGTCCGTCAGGGGCGCCCCTCCTGCTGTG
>DAHWHV010000533.1 GCA_027335545.1 Clostridia bacterium | reverse complement strand
GCCCTTCGCGCGCCGAGGGTGCGTCGACGGGCCCCAGGGGCGGGGCGGGGGGGCGTCCGGCCCCCCCCGCTCTCGGCTCAGTACCCGAGGGAACGCAGGTAAGCGCGGTTGCGCGCGGCCCCCTCGGCCGGGCTGCGCTCGGGGTACGGACGGTCCAGTTCGACCGACACCCACCCCTGGTAGCCGGCGCCCTCCAAGCCGGCCAGGGCGGCCGCGGTGTCGAAGCCGACGTTGCCCTGGCCCAGTTCGGCGAAGCGCGCCTCCTGGTTGAAGCGACCGCTGCGGTGGTCCCAGCCGCGCGGGTCGTTGGCGTGGAAGTCCTTGAGGTGCACGTGCCCGATGCGATACTGCAGGTCGCTCTGGAAGACGCGCAGCGGATCGGAACCGGAGGCCAGGATGTGCCCGGTGTCCCAGAGCAGCCACAGCGCCGGCACGCGGGCCAGCAGCCGCTCGGCGTCCTCGACGGTCTCGATGTAGGTGCCCATGTGGGCGTGGTGGAAGCCGCGCAGGCCCAGGCGCCGGCATTCCGCCAGCGGGCCCTCCAGCGCCGCGGCGGCCGCCGCCAGGGCGCCGTCGTCCAAGGGTGCGCCCCGCGCCGCGCGCCGCTGCGAGGGGACCTCGCTGGCCGCGTTGCCCAGTACGGCGTTCCAGCGGATGCGCGCCTCGGCGTCGCCGGCGCCGACGTTGACGGGCTGCAGGCCGCAGGCGCGGGCCAGGGCGCACAGCTCCAACATCCGCTCGGGCTCTGCCGCGCGCAGGCCCTCCACCCCTTCGTAGCCGGCCTCGGCGATCTCACGCAGCACCGCGGCCGTCTCCGCGTCGCGGCGCGGACCCCACGGAATCAGGTGACAGGCGATGCGGAATCGTCCCAACGCATTCAACCCCAGTCTCCATCGTCGTGATCGGCGCCCATCCACCGCTCATCGGCGCTCATCGGCGCTCATCCACCGCTCCTCCACCGCCCACGGGCGCCCATCGGCGCTCCACCCACTGCTCGTCGGCGCCGCCGCGGTCTCGGGCCGCCGCAGAGTCTCTCCGCGGGCCAACCGGACGGCACGACCGCCCTGCGCCCCGCTTCGGGCCTCGCCCAGGGTCTGCGCCGCGTCCTCGTGGACCCGCGCCCCACCCGCCCGCCCGCCCGCGCCCGGGCCTTGGGCCCCGGCCTCGGGCCTGCACCCACGCGGGCCCGCCGGATCAGGCCCGCACGCCGATCTCCCCCGCCTCGGCCAGCTGAACCAGGGGTGAGTCCTCGATCCCCAGGGGCAGGTCGACGCGTGCGCGGCGCCGGGCCGACTCGTAGGTGGCGAAGATGAGCTCGGTGGCCCGCAGGGCGCGGCTCAGGCCGAGTTCGGGCTCCGGCCCGCCCTCATCCAGGAAGCGGAGCAGGTCGGCGCTGAGGGCGCCCATCGGGCCGCCCGGGGCCTGCGGCCGGTCCTCCTCCACCGAGGGGATGCGCCAGGCCGCATCCCCCTGGCCGCGGAGCCGCAGAGGCACCCGCGGGCCCCCGGGAACCGCCGCCCCGACCTCGATCACCCCCTCGCTGCCGATCAGGCGGTTGGCCACCCCGAGGTTGCCGTCCGCGCCGGTGGTCAGCAGCCCCGTGACGCCGTTGGCGTAGCGGAAGTAGCTCAGCCCCTGGTCCTCCACCAGGGCGCCGAAGACGCGGTGACCCACCCGCAGGTCGATCTGACCCATCACCCACTGAACGTCGGTGTCGTCGTTGTAGAAATTCATCATGTCGAACCAGTGCGTGCCCCAATCGAAGAGGTTGGAGCAGCTCGCCTCAAGGTTGCGCAGGGTGCCGATCGCCCCCGACCGCACCAGGCGACGGGCCGCGCGGAAGGTCGGTTCGAAGCGCCGCTGGTGCGAGAAGATCAGGGCACAGCCGTGGCGGCGGGCGGCCTCCGCCATGCGCCGCGCCTCGCCCCAGGTGGGCGCCATGGGTTTTTCGCAGAGGATGCCGCGGGCCTCCGCCTCCGCCGCGGCGATCACCATCTCCGCGTGCAGGGACGGCCAGGTGCACACCGAGACGATGTCCGGGCGCACCTGCCGCAGCATGGTCCGGTAGTCGGTGAAGATGCGCGGCGGATTCGCCGCGTCGCCGTTGGCGGCCGCGAACGCCGCGGCGTTGTCCTCGCGGATGTCGGCCAACCCGACCAGGGCACACCGCCCCGTCGCGGCGTAGCCACGCCAATGGGCGTAGGCCCGCGCCGCCCCCGTCCGCTCGTCGCTGCCGGCCGGGCGGCCGCAACCGATGATCGCCACGCGGTAGGTCTGCATCGCTTCAGAAACCCCCTGTCCCGGTGTCTTGCCGCCGCGCCGGGAGGCGGGTCCGCCTCAGAGCGTCCCCACCCGCTGGCGCGTGGCGCCCAGGTACTCCCCGATGGGGGAGGGACCCGGGTCGGCGTTCTCCTGGAAGCGCACGGGCAGCCGCTGGCCCACCAGGGCCTCGAC
>DAHWHV010000528.1 GCA_027335545.1 Clostridia bacterium | reverse complement strand
CGCGCTGCGGGGCCGATGGACAGCACGTTGAGGATCACCCGCCGTGCCCGCCAGAGAAGCAGCCGCGCCACAAACCGGGGTCGCACGGCTGGCGACCTGGCCACGCCGGGACAAAGCACCGGCCCAGGCGATGCTCGTGGTGGAATGTGCGGCAAGTGCGGGGCCAACGGCGACCGGGACTATATGGCGGCGCTGAACATCGGGGCGGAGTATTTCGCGGAGCAGGCGGCTCGGCGCCAGGCCGAGCACGCCAAGGAGCGTGGGCGGAGGCTGGCGCAAGCCGCATCCGCCCACCGGCAGGGCGTGTTCTATACGAGCGCGTCAGTGGCGAGGCCGTTCACGTCACGGAATGCGTGGTTCCCGATCCTGTCGGGGAGGCATGGGCCGCGGCGGGAGAAGCAGGGCTACCGGCAGTGGGTGCGCCCTGGTGGTGGACTGTGCGGCTGGCGCGGCAGGCATGTCCGCGTCTTGCCGAGCGTCTGCCCCGGGAGGCTCCCTGTGGTCGCCTGAGTGCCGATCTCCTAACGTATGCTCATGTTTCTAGGAACGGTTCGCCTCGGGACCCGGCACGCCAGCACCGGCTCGGTCCGGGTGGGCCCCGCGGCGGGCGCCCCTGGTCTTCGCCCCGCAAGAGGGGGGGTGCGGCTTGGCCGAGGTGGTGACGCTGGGCGAAAGCATGGTCGTGTTCGTGCCGGAGGACACGGGGCCCTTGCGGCACGCGGATCGCTTCCGGCGGGCGGTCGCGGGGGCGGAGTCCAACCTGGCGATCGCCCTCTGCCGTTTGGGGCATCCCGCCGCGTGGATCGGACTGCTGGGGGACGACGAGTTCGGACGCTACGTTTGGGCCACCTTGCGTGGCGAGGGCGTGGACCTGTCCGGCGCGCGGTTGGATCCCCGCGCGCCGACGGGTGTGATGTTTAAGGAACGCTCGGCCGGCGGCGACAGTCGCGTGTTTTACTACCGGAAGGGATCAGCGGCGAGCCTGCTCGATCCGGGGGACGTGCCGGCCGCGGCGATCGCCGGGGCACGCTGGTTGCACGTGACCGGCATCACGGCCGCCCTGGGGCCGGGTCCCCGGCGGGCGGTGGAGCACGCGGTGCGCTTGGCCCGGGCGGCGGGGCGGGCCGTCTGCTTCGACCCGAACTACCGCGCGCGCCTCTGGGACCCCGCCGTGGCCCGGCCCGTGCTCCTCGACCTGGCGCGCCAGGCGGACCTGTTGGTCCTCGGCGAGGAGGAGGGGACGCTGCTCTTCGGTGATGGCGGTGGCATCGCGGAGGGGGGGCTCGCCCTCGGCTGCCGCATGGTCGCCGTCAAGCGTGGCGGGCGCGGCGCGCTCCTTGTCTCGGCGGACGAATGCGTCGAGGTACCGGCGGTCCCCGTCAAGGTGGTCGAGGCCACGGGGGCGGGTGACGCCTTTGCCGCCGGCCTGCTGGCCGGTCTGCTCGAGGGGCTGCCCCTGCGGGAGGCAGGGCGGCTGGCGGCCCTCTGCGGTGCCCGGGCCTGCACGGTGTCGGGCGACTGGGAGGGCGTCCCCGGGCGTGCGGACGCCCTCCGGGATCTGGGCGGCGGCCAGGAGTGGCTACGGTAGGTCGCCGCCGCGAAGCTTCTCACGGGCCGATTGTGCCCCAAGGGCTTCTGGCTCCGACCCCGGGCGGCCCCCGGCGGGGCCGTGGGTGCTTGGCCGTTGCGCTGGCCAGAGGGACCTCCGTCCGGCAGGCCCGCGGGCCGGGTGTCCCGCCACCTGTAGTCGCCAGGTCGCGCTCGGGCAGGGACAGAGCGGGCGCTGCGCCGCCGGGCAGGCGCGCGCGGGGGGGCGCAGCCTGCGGGGCAGAGGCGCAGCCTGCGGGGCAGAGGCGCAACGGTGGGGGGTGCCCACGGCTGCGCCGCCGGGCAGCCGCGTGCGGGGGCGCAGCCTGGTGGAGGGTGGATCCCCGCGCCGAAGCGGGTGAGCGCTGCCCCGCGCAAGGGGTTTGGGCGGAGCAGGCACCTGTGCCGGTGACGGCCGTGGCCCGTCCCGTCCGGGCGGCCCCTGCCCCCGGACCGGGCGCGCTCGCCCCCCGTTGTCAGGGCGGCAAGCCCCTGCTATACTGAGAAGTGCATTGCCCTGGCCAGTTTTGGCCCTTCGCAAGCTGCCGTGAGGAGCAGGAGTGGGTCTTGCACCCACTCTTTTCGCTGGTGGCGCGAACCTGCGCAGTCCCGAGCGCGTGGCCCCTACGCGCTGCCTTCTGCCGCGATGTCGGGCGCGTAGGCCTGTTCGACGTGCCCCGTCGGGGGGGATCGGCCGCGTGGGGGTGAGCCAGGAGGTTTCCGCACTCGCCGAGCCGGTGGCCGCTCGCCGGGGCTTGGTGCTGGTCGACGCGGCCATGCACGTCGCTTCCGGCCGAAGCGTGCTCCGGGTCGTCGTCGATCGCCCCGACGGCGTGACCCTGGCGGACGCGGAGGGGTTCCACCGGGAGCTGGAGGCCTTGCTGGATGCCGCGCCAGCGCTGCCGGGTGCTTACGCGCTGGAGGTTTCTTCGCCCGGGGCGGAGCGGCCATTGCGTACAGAGCGGGATTTTCGCCTGTTTGTCGGCCGGGCCGTACTCCTTGCGGCGCGCGCGCCCGTGGACGGGCGCCGCGAATGGGCCGGCTGGCTGGTCGGACTGGAGGACGGCCAGGTCGTCGTCCGCCTGGGCGACGGCGGTCAGGTGCGCCTGCCGCTCCCCGCGGTGGCCTGGGCGCGTCTACGCCTGCCGTAAGGGATGCTGGCCCCCGGCGGGGGCGGGTTCCGGAGGGCGCGGCCGGTGCTGGGCGGGCGTCGACGAGGTGGCCGGTGCGAGCGGAGGGGGAACGCCTGTGCCAGGGGACAACATGGACCTGCTCGGGGCGATCACCGAGCTGGAGCACGAGCGTGGGATTGACCGTGAGACGCTCCTTCAGGCCGTCGAGGCGGCGCTGGTGTCGGCATACAAGCGCAACTACGACACTGTGGAGAATGTCGCGGCACGGGTCAATCGCTCCACGGGCCGCGTGGAGCTGTTCGTGATCAAGCGGGTGGTGGATGAGGTCGTCGACCCGACGCAGGAGATCGCGTTGGACGAGGCGAGCCGCATCGACCCGGCATACCAGGCCGGTGACGTTGTCGAATTCCCCGTGGTCCTCAAGAACTTTGGGCGCATCGCCGCCCAAACCGCCAAGCAGGTGGTCGTTCAGCGCATCCGCGAAGCCGAGCGCGGCATGATCTACGACGAGTTCGTGCAGCGGGAGGGCGACGTCGTCACCGGCGTTGTGCAGCGCGTGCAGAATCGCAACGTCTACGTCGATCTCGGTAAGACGGAGGCCGTGCTGCCGCCCCCGGAGCAGATGGCGGGCGACGCCTACAGCGCCGGCGAGCGGCTGAAGTTCCTGCTGGTCGAGGTGCGGCGCACTACGAAGGGGCCGCAGGTCATCGTTTCACGCACCCACCGCGACCTGCTCAAGCGCCTCTTCGAGCTGGAGGTGCCGGAGATCCACGATGGGCTGGTGGAGGTGCGCGCCATCGCCCGCGAGGCAGGGACGCGCAGTAAGATGGCGGTGTTCTCGCGCGACGACAACGTGGATCCCGTGGGGGCCTGCGTCGGCCACAAGGGGATGCGCGTGCAGCAGGTGGTCAACGAATTGCGCGGCGAGCGCGTGGACATCGTGAAGTGGGCGCCCGCGCCGGTCGAGTTTGTGGCCAACGCCCTTTCCCCGTCGCGCGTCTCCCACGTGCTGTTGAACGAGGACGAAAAAGTCGCGCGCGTGGTCGTCCCCGACTTCTATCTGTCCCTGGCCATCGGCCGCGCCGGGCAGAACGCGCGGCTCGCCGCCAAGCTAACGGGCTGGCGCATCGACATCCGCAGCGAGTCCCAGCTCAGTGACGCCGAGCGCGCGGAGCTGGAGTCGCAGCCGCCGCTGGGGCTGCGCACGGCCCCCTGGCAGGCGACCCTGGGGGAGGAGGTTCCGGCGCCGTCCCTGGCGTCCCCATGGTCGTCGGGGCCGCCGGCCGCGCCCTGGCAGACCCCTGAGACGACGGGCGGCGCCGGCTGGACGGAGCGCGCCGAGGCCGGCGGCGAGAGCGGGCAGCGCCCGCGCCGGCCCAACGAGGATTGATCCCGTCCAAAGCGAGCCGAGCCCGTTACCGAGGTGGTCAGGGTGCCGAGGACGCGCCGGGTTCCGCAGCGTACCTGTGTGGGATGCGGTGAGGTTGAGGGGAAGCGGGAGTTGGTGCGCCTGGTGCGGACACCGGAGGGGGCCCTCGCCTGGGACCCGACCGGCAAGCGCAACGGCCGTGGGGCCTACCTGCACCGGGACGCGGCGTGCGTGGAGCGCGCCGCCAGCCGCCTGCCCCGCGCCCTGCGCGTGGAGTCGTCGGTCCTGGCGGCGGCGTGGCCCGGGCTGCGCCAGGGCTTCCTCGACCTGCTCGCCACGCCCGTCCGCCGCGGGCCCCTCGTCCACCGGGCGCCCCTGCCCCTGCCCGAGCACCTGATCGCCCGTGGCCGCCGCGGGCCCGCGCGCACGGCGGCTCGGCACGGAGGGGACGCGCCGGCCGGTGTGCCCCCGCGTGGCCGATCGGCCAGTGCCGCACGCCAAGCGGCTGCCCCAGAGGGCCCCGCGGGTCCGGGCGGCGCCGGGGGACCGGCACGGGACGGCTGAGGTTGCCCGGTGCGGTGGATGTTGCACCCTCAGGGGAGGCGACCAGAGACGGCGGAATCCACGGGCGACGGCGGTGGACGCGAGCAGGGCCCTGTGGCCCGCGGGCGGGCGGCAGGGGGCGGGGCCGCGGGGGCGGAACGGACCCCTGCCGGCGGCGCTGGTCCGGCTGCGGAACAGCGGGGCTCCGGCGCGCGAGACGAGGGCCCACGTGCCCCAGACGCCGGCCGGCAGGGCGCTCCAGGCGCCGCTGGTCTCGCCGGCAACGCGGCGGCGGGCGGCGAGCGGCCGCCGCTCTTCGACTTCGAGGCGGATGGCAGCGGGGGCAGGCAGCCCAAGGTGGTGGGGCCGCGCTCCTCCCCGCCGCGGTGGATCGCGGTTTTGGGGTTGGCGCATCGCGCGCGGGCCCTGGCGTCTGGACGAGCCGCGGCCGAGACGGCCTTGCGCAAGGGGGAAGCCAAGCTCGTCGTCCTGGCGACCGACGCCCCGGCGTCGGCGAGCGAATGGTTCGTGGACGCCTGCCGCAGTCGCGGGGTGCCCTGCGTGCGGCCGGGGCGCAAGGACGACTTGGGCGCGGCCACCGGGCGGAGCCCGCGCACGGTCTTGGCGGTGACCGACGCCAACCTGGCGCACGCCCTGTCGGTGTCGCTACCCGGAGGGGCTAGCCCTGGCCACGGTTCGCCGAACAGTCAACCCCCGGGTCGGCGTCCCGCGCCGCGGTCCCCGCGGCCGGCTCTGGGCGCCCCAGGGACGAGGACCGGGGGGTATCGAGCGGGCCCGCGCGGTAGCGGGCCGAGGGGGGCGCCGCGTACCAGGGAGTTCCGGCCGCACGGGTGGTCTCCGGGCGGAGCTGGCCCCGGGATGCGGCAGGCGGGAGCCGACGCTGGCTTCCGGGGTGGGGCTGGCCGGTCCACGTACCGGGCGGCCGATGGGTCGCCGCGCGGCGTGCGCGTAGAAGGTTCGGGGGTGGGGCCTTTTGCTGAGAGGAATTCGCGTGTACGAGCTGGCGCGGGAACTGGATATCAGCAGCAAGGACATTTTGCGTCTGCTGGCCGAGAAGATGCATATCGACATGAACAACCACATGGCCACGCTCAACGACCAGGTGGTCGCGCGGTTGCGCCAATTGGTGGCCGAGGAACGTGGCCAGGACGGCGCGGTGAAACCGGGTGGTCGCGGCCCGAAGGTGGCCGCGCCCGAGTTGGCTACCAAGGCATCCCCGGCCGGCCCCCGACCGGCGACGGGATCCACCCCACCGGCCCCGGTGCGCGGCGCCCCGCCGGTCGCCCGGCCGCAGATGCCGGCCGCTCCGGTGGCGGGACGGGCTCCGGGGCATCCGGTCGCGTCAGCCGCGCGCCCGGCGACGCCAGCTCCGAGGCCGGGGCCGGTGCACTTCCGACCGGCACCGGGGCTGCTCCCATTGGTGACGCCGCGGCCCACCCCGCCCCGTCCACGGCGGAGCCCGCCCCGACCCGAGTCGGTGAGCGCGGTGGCTGGGTCGCCGCCGGACGAGCCGGAGACGGTGCCCATGGCCCATCGGCCAGACCCGCACCCGTCCCCGGGCGAGGCACCGCCGCCGCCAGCCGCCGCAGCCGTCCCACCGGCATCGGAGCCGACGCCAGGCCCCGAGCCGGAGACGGTGGCCCCGGCGGACGAGCCGGCGGCGCCCGCAGCGGACGAGCCCGCGGCGCAGCCGCCGGCCCCTCTGGCGGAGGAACAGGTGGTCAGCACGGTGGAGGTCACGGGCCCGACGGCTGTGAGGCAGGGGCCGGCGGCGCTGGAACCGGCGTCGGCACGGCCGGCGGTGGCAGCGGCCCCGCGTGAGGCCCCCGGCGTGGTGGTACCGGCCCGTCCCTTGCCGACGCGGCCCGTCCCCGCGGCCACGGCGAGGCCCGCGGTCGCCCGTCCGCGTCCGGAGGGCGGTGGCCCCGTGGCGGCGCCGACCAAGACGTTGCTACCGGTGCGCCGCATCCAGCCTGGCGAGCCGCCTCCGCTCCGCTATCCGGACCGGGAACTGCTGCCGATACGCAAGGTCGACCCCAACGCGCCGCGGCCGGCTCCGGCGGCGGCCGCCGCGGTCGCCCCGGCGGCCG
>DAHWHV010000504.1 GCA_027335545.1 Clostridia bacterium | reverse complement strand
AGGAGTTGTGTCTCGGGATCCTGGTCCTTGTCGTTCGTGGACCCGGGCGTAGAAAGCGGCCTTCACGGGGGTCACCTCCCGGGATCAATGATGGCCGCTACCGACAGCGCCAGGGCGGGCGCGGCCCGCGCAGCAGCACGGCGGCGATGATCGCCAAGGCCAGGACGACCAGGGCGGCGCTCATGCCGACCGCCCGCGCTTCTTGGGCGACCGCGCGCCCGCGAGGGCTCCAGAAGCCTTCTGGAGGGCCTCCGTCGGCTCGGGCGCCTCGGGCACCGGGGGGACCACCTGCTCCACGGACACCCCGGCCGCTTCGGCGATCCTGCCGATGGTGGTGGCCACGAACTCGTCGTCGTTGATGAAACCGCGCAGGTGCTTGCCTGACCGCTTGCAGACCAGGCCGATGGCGTGCCGGCCCCGCTTGCTGGTGGTCACGTACATCGCCAACGGCTCCTGGCACAGGGGGCCGCGCGGCCGGGGGCGCAGGGCGCTGACGCGCTGACCGCCGCCTCGGTGGCCTCGGCGCCGAAACGGGAGCGGATGCGTGCGAGATCCTCCTCGGCCAGACCGTGGCCGCTCGTCTCTTCCGGGACGTCGCGCGGGCTCGTCTCCGTAGTCGCACCGTCCGTCTCGCCAGCGGGAGGCAGCCGGCCCTCGGCGTCGCGGCAGAGGTCCAAGCACAGCGGATCAGGGCCCTACAGCCAGGGAATGTAGCGATTCTGCACGGTCATGCCGCGTGGCGCCGGCCCCGCCGGCATGGGGGACTCCCATGGATCGCCCGTGAGGGTGCAGGTGATTGGGGCTGCGTCCCCGGCCCGCCCCTGCCGGCGGACGCCCCCTGCGGCAAGGCCCTCTCCAAGCCCCAGCCCTCGGGCCGCAGTCCCCCGCCGCTCCGCCGCCGTCCGTGTCCCCCTGCGGCGCGCCAGCAGCGGCGAGGAGATCCCCGCCCCCCAGCGAAGCTGGTGCGGTCCACGCCGCCGATCGTCGAGTCCCGCAGGACGAACTCCAGGCGACTGCGCGGCCCCCGCGGCGGGCCACCGGGCAGTCCTGAGGGTGGGGGCCGACCCGATGAACGTGCTGTGGCAGACCGGCCGCGAGCAGGTCGAGGTCCGTGAGCAGCCGACCCCCGTCCCGGGGCCGGGCGAGGTCCTGGTGCGCATTGCCGCCTCCGCGCTCTGCGGGAGCGAACTTGGCGCCTACCGCCACGAGCGGGTGGGACCCAACGGCGGGCATGAGGCGGCCGGCGTCGTCGTCGAGGCGGGCCCGGGGTGCGCGCGCCTGGGGCCCGGCGACCGGGTCGGCATCAGCGCTGTGCAGGGCTGCGGGGCCTGCGTGGAGTGCCGCCAGGGCCGCTACACGTACTGCGGCCGGCACACCGTGGTGGGCGGCATGCACGCCGAGTACGTGCTCTCGCGGGAACTCGGCTGCCATCGCCTCCCCGCCGACGTGTCCTGGGTCGAGGGCGTCCTGCTGACCGGGGACGGCGTCGGCACGCCCTACCACGTCTCGCGGCGGTTGGGGGCGCGCACGGGGCCGGGGGCGACGGTCGCCGTCTTCGGCGTTGGACCGGTCGGCCTCGGGAACGTGCTGGTGCAGGGGCACCTCGGGGCGCGCGTGGTCGCTGTCGACGTCTCGGAGTACCGCCTCGGCCTGGCCCGACGTCTGGGCGCCGCGGCTGCCGTGCGCGCGCCCCTGGAGGCCGACGGCGGACCGGCCGCGCTGGCCGCCCTGGTCCGCGACGCCTGCGGCGGCGCGCCGGATGTCTGCCTGGAGTGCGCCGGCCGGCAGCCGACGCTCTTCGCCGCCCTGGCCGCCGTGCGCACCGAGGGCACCGTGGTCTGCGTCGGCGAGCAGGGCCCCGCCCCGCTCAGCCCCAGCGAGCACCTGATCCGGCGGGACATCACGCTGCTGGGCTCCTGGTTCTACCACTTCTCGGAATACGGCGAGATGCTGGATCTGTACCGGAAAGGCCTGCCGGTGGGGGACCTGGTCACCCACGCCTTCCCGCTGGTCGACGGGGCGCGGGCCTTCGCCGCGTTCGCCGCGGGTGAGACGGGCAAGGCCGTGCTGTGTCCGTGGCCCGAAGAGGCCGGCCCCACCGCGCCCGGCCCCTGACGGACGACCTCCGGTTCGGCCTCGCCGCGCGGGTGCTCCATCCGGCGCTCCATCGTCGTCCGGCCCGCCGGTCGCAGGGTGCTCGCGCGGGTCGCCTGCCGCGTCCCGTAGCCTCGCCGTGTCCCCCCTGTGGGCCACCCTCTCCGGAGCAACGCGGCCAGGTCGGCCTGTGCGGCAGGGCCGCATGCGTCGCCAGCGTCCCGTGGGCTTGGCGGTGGCCCGTCGACGGCCGCAGGCGGAGAGGGCAGCCGGCGGCACGCCCGGTGGAGCGACCGGGCAGGAGACCCGGGTTGGGTCCTGGGGCGGGGCCGATGGCCCAGGCCGCCTCGTCCATGGCCGCCGCCGTGCCGGCCTCAGCCCGGCTGACCAAAGAGGCGCGGCGCAAGCCCCTGCCTTTAGGCCTTTTCGTTACCCATAAAGCCCTCCAGAGCGCGAGTGGGGCGACGGGGCAGCCGCGGGTCAGGGTTGTGTGGCGGAGTGCATGTCGAGGCGGTGGGTAGCCGTGGGCGGGCGCGACGCACTGGGCGCGGCGGACGT
>DAHWHV010000499.1 GCA_027335545.1 Clostridia bacterium | reverse complement strand
TTCATGCCGCGTGGCGCCGGGCCCCGCCGGCATGGGGGACTCAGATCTAGAGGGGTATCTTGAGTTTCCATACGCCAGCCAGGTGTTTCGCATCCATCGTAAGGTCATCCGTGTCAAGTCGGGCAAGGTTACCCAGGAAACCGCATACGGCATCACCAGTCTGACGCGCAAAGAGGCATCACCGGAACGACTGCTCGCCTTGGTCCGCGGGCACTGGCACATCGAGAACAAACTGCACTACGTACGGGACTTCACCTATGACGAGGATCGCAGCCAAGTGCGCACGGGCAACGGGCCCCGCACCATGTGCATCCTGCGCAACCTCGCAATCGGCTTGATCCGCGGGAAAGGCTGCCCCGGCATCCCGACCGGGAGTCGCTACTACGCCCGGCCACCCGCAGGCCGTCCTCGTCCTGCTCGGCGCCTGAGCCCGGGCCGCGCCACGTTCCGTCTGGCCGCTCCCGACGTCCCCGTGTCCCCTCGCCCGCCGCTCGCGTCCGCCGGCCTGCCCGCGGCGCGTCCATCGGCCGAACCTACCGCTCCGCCAGCCCGTCCTCTGGACCGGAGCGTTCGCCTACGCCCTCGCCCCCCTTGGCCTGAGCGCTCAGCGGTCGCCCTGCCACCCAGCTGCTCCCTCCCCGCGACTTTGCCGCGGTCCTGGGCTCCAGGGGGCCTTCCTGGAGATCACGGCGCTGCGGGGCGTGGGCTACCGCCTGCGGGTCCGGCGATGAAGGGCCCGCGCCTGGGCATTGCCGCCCCCCTGCTGCTGGCCTTGGGGTTCCTCCTGCCGGTCTCGGCCGGCGTGGCGGGCGTCTTCGTCGACCGCAAGGTGGCCCGGACGCTGACCCGTCAGGCCACCGCCGAGGTCCAAGGCCGGGCGGTGGCGGTCGCGCACGACCTGGTTGCCGAACAGCGGGCCTCGACCGGGCGCTCGCTCCCGGAGGACCTCGCGGACATCGCCACTGGGACGACCTACGCCCTGCTGACCGACGCCAGCGGCCGCTTCGAACCCTCCAAGGGACACGGTTCGCCGGAGAGGTCGGTCGCCCGCTCGAATTCGGTTCCCAGCAGCGCGTCCAGCCCCTGCTGGGCCGCGGCCTACGCGGCCCTGCCGGCGGACCCGCTGGCTTGGCGGGTCTAGGTCTAACCGTGGCGGGGGCGGCAACGGCTCGCGTGCCGGGGCTGGGGCGGGCAGGCGGGGGCGGTCGTGTGCCCTCGGCGACCTGGCGGCGGAGCGCTGTTCAATCATGGGGTTGGCTCGGTATGCCATCCCGCCCGCGCCTGGGCGTCAGAGGCCAATGAGCCGCCCGGGGATGCGGACGAGGGGCTTGCAGGGGGCCGGCCTCCATCACACGGTGTGGGGATGCGGGTGCTCCCTCTGCGTCCGGCGGGTGGGGCGGCTGGGGGATGGCTTTCAGCCTGATTTTCGCAGTGTCAGCCGGGCGCCCCTGCGCAGAAGGACTCCGCGACGCGAGTGGGTGAACTGGTGGCAACGCGCCAGCCCCTGGGCACCAAGGCGACCGACCGCCCCTTTGCGAAAGTCAGGTTCAATGCCAGGAGGTTGGTCTGGTCGGCAATCTCGCCGATGACCTGCACAATCTCGCCGATCTGCCGGGACTGCTGGCCCAGGGTGCGCACCCGCTCCCCCGTAGCCGCCACCGTCTCCCGGATGCGGGCCATGCCATCCACCGTCGCCCGCACCGCGTCGCCCCCGCCCCGCCCGGCCTCCAGCGACCGGGCGGCCGACGCCGTGACCTCCGAGGCGCCCTGCACCATCTGCTCCATGGACGCCCGGGCCCGGTCCATGAGGCGGACGGCCTCGTCGACGAGCCGGGCCTGCTCCTCCGAGCCGCTGGCCACCTGCTCGATGCCGCCCTGCAGACGGGCCATCGACCCTGCCGCCTCCGTCGTGCTGGCCCCCTGCGCCGAGGCACCCTCGGCCACATGCCCGCAACCCACGGGCCACAGCGGGTGAGATCATCTCATCCAACATGAGCTTCACGAGGGCATGGTCCCGCGGGCCGCGGTGATAGCCGCGTCTTCATTGGCGGAGGTACAGCGCGGCGGAGTCGTGCGCCCCGAGGGTCGACGCCTCAGCCGCCGCATGGCGCAACTCGCGTACGGCCTCCGCGTCGCCGGGCGCGGCCGCGAGGAGCAGGTGCGGGGCGAGCTCCGCCGACCGGGCGCCCCGCGACCTTAGCAGGCCGACCGCCGCGCGGTGCAGGGCGCGGCGGTCGGCCGGATCGATGCCCTCGGACACCGCGCGGCACAGCAACGGGTGCAGGAACGCCGCGCGGCCGCCGTGCCGCTGCTCCATAAGCCCCAGGCTCCGCAGCGAGGCCCGGGCAAGGGCCGAGGCCGGGCCATGGAGCTGCGCCAGGTCCAGGGCCACCTCTAACCGGAACTCTGGCCCGAGGACGCTGGCAGCCTGCAGCAGGTGCACGCTCTGCGGCGCCAGGCCCGCCAGACGGGCCAGAATCACGGACGCGGCACCGGCGGGCATGTCCGGTACCACGCCTGCCCCGCCACCCTTGTACCGCCCCGGGCTGCGGGCATCGCCGATGACACGATGCGGGGTGCACGTCCTGTACCTGTGCACACCAGCACCGCGTCTCCAGCGACCCGCACGCCCACGGGCCCCCGCGCCGCCGCTCGGGACGGCCCGTGCCCCCGCCGCCCCTGCGCCGGCCCCGCCGGTAGCCAGGCCCACCGGCCGCGTGCCCCCGCCCAGGTGGTCACTATTGTGGGTCATCCATCACACAGGAGGATTCTACCGGTACGGGGGGAACCGTTCCGTAGGTCCAGCCCGTAAAAGGGGGGAGGGTCATGTTTGCTCGGATCCTGGTGCCCCTGGACGGTTCCGAGACGGCGGCGGCCGCCCTGCCCGTAGCACACGAGGTCGCCCACAGTTTCCACGGGCGTCTGGTGCTGGTGGAGGTGATCAGCCAACTCCTGGATTGGCACCACAACCTCAGGGCGCCGACCGATTCGGCGGGCACCGCCGACCTGGAGGAACGTGCGGTGCACGCGGCGCGCACGCGCCTGGAGCGGGTCGCGCTCAGCCTCCGCGGCGTGCCGGTGGACATCGACGTGCGGCTCGGCCGTCCGGCTGAGGCCATCTTTCAAGCAGTGGCCGACTACGGGTGCACGCTGATCTGCCTCGCTGCACAGGGCCCCGGTTCCAGCCGGCTTGCTGGCACCGCAACCGATCGGCATCATCCCATTCATTGGACCCTCGGTGGCGTCAGCGATCGCATCGTCCACGCCAGCCCGGTCCCCGTCCTCTTGGTGCGAGCGGAGCAGCGGTCGCAGGCGGAACCGGCGGCTGTGTTCGCCGGCACCCGGCACGGGTAGGGGTGGGACCGGCGAGACGGGATGGACGGGGGGCCCAGTCCCTCAAACCGGGCCCCCCTCCCCCTCGGACGGACGCGAGGGAATCCGACCACGTGCCGCCCGCGCCCCGCATCCAGCGTGGGGCCGAACGGTTGGCCCCGGCAGCAACCCGTAGCCGCAGAGAGACCCGCAACGACTGCCGCGACCAGGTGTCGCGCACGGTCGTCGTGGATGTGGCTGTGGGCCCGTCCGGGTACGCCGGGTTCCCGTCCCGCCGTCCAGCGCGCCGCACCGCCGAACGAAGCCAAGAGGGCGGCGGCCGTCAGCGGCCGTGGCGGCCTGGAGGCCGTCGCGCTACCGATCAGTGCCGCCGGTACCCTGGTCTCGCTGTCCATCCCGGAAACCGTCGTCGGCCTGCTGGGAGGCAACAGCCGCGGTGCCCCGAACGACTTCCTCGCCGCCATCAGCCTGCAGCGTGGAGGGGCGGCGGGGCGCAGTGAGCGGCCCACGCAGCACAAGAGCGCCGCGGTGACGGGGCCGCGGGCGCGGGAGGGAACAGCGATGTCTCAGGTCGAGGCGGTCTACCTGATCCACCACAGCCATACCGACGTCGGCTACACGCACGATCAGCCCGTCGTCTGGGACCTGTACCGGCGCTTCCTGGAGCAGGCGCTGGACCTGGCGGCGCGCGACGCCGACGGCGAGGGCGACCACTGCTTCCGCTGGACCGTCGAAACGACGGCGCCCTTGCTGCGTTGGCTGGAGACCGCGTCACCGGCTCGGCGGCGCCTCTTCGTGGACCTCTGCCGCCTGGGGCGGATCGAGGTGACGGCCATGCCGGTCAACGCGACGCCCCTGTACGACACGGCCGAGCTACTGGAAGCGCTGGAGCCCGTGGAGTCCCTGCGGCACGACCTCGGCATCCCGGTGCGCCACGCCATGCAAAGCGATGTCAACGGGGAGAACTGGCCCCTGGTCGACGCCCTGATCGATGCGGGCGTCGAGGGCTTCACCATGGCGATCAACGTCGACCACGGCGGCGCGCCCCCCGGTCGCCCGAACGCCTTCCTCTGGGAGGGGCCGAGCGGGCGGCGCCTGCCGGCGTGGAACGGGTGGAGCTACGGGCTCGCGTGGGGGATCGGCGTGGGGCATGACGCGGAGCGGCTGACCGCGCGCTGGCCGCGGATCGCGGACCACCTTGCCCGCCTGGACGCCCCCGTGGGCGCCATCATGCTACAGCTGTTCAGCGGCTTCGGCGACAACGGCCCCCCGATCCCGGGCCTCTCCGCGTTCGTGCGCTCCTGGAACGCCGCGGGCCGCGCGCCGCGCCTGGTCGTGGCCACGCCGGCGGACTGGTGGGCGGCGGTGGCGCCGCACCGCGAGCGGTTGCCGGTGTGGCGTGGCGACTGGACCGACTTCTGGAACTTCGGCGCCGGCTCCAGCGCCCTGGAGACCGCCGTCAACCGCGCCAGCCGTGGGCGCCTGGAGACCGCCGACCGAGCCGGGGTGGCCCTCCAGGCCCTGGGTGCTCCGCGCCAGCCGGAGCGGCTGGCGGCGGCCGGCACCCGGGCGCGCGCGGTCTTCGCGCTACAGTTGTGGGACGAGCACACCTGGGGCGCCGACTGCAGCGTCGCCCGACCCGACGACGAGGACACCCTCGCCCAGTGGTATCACAAGGCCCACTATGCCTACGAAGCGCGCAGCCTCAGCCTGATGCTCCGCCGGGACGCGGTGGCCGAATTGGCCCGCCGGGTGGAGCGTGCGGCCGGCGACGGGCTGCTGGTCTTCAACCCCTCGCCGCAGGACCGGACGGTGGCGGGAGCGGTCCGCGACCCGCGGCCGTCGGCGCAGCGGGGCGGTGCGCAGGACCCCGCGGCGGCGCGCCACTTCGTGGACCGGGGTGCTGGCGCGGAACGGGCCAGCGGAGCGGCATGGGGGTACCTCCCTCCCACCACCGTGCCGGGGTTCGGCTACACGCTGGTGCCCTCCGCCGCCGTACGGGTGGCACCGGCGGAGCCGGCGGTGGGCGACGAGGCGACCGTGACGTGCGGGCGCTACCGGCTGACGTTCGACCGCGAGCGGGGCGGCGTGCGCTCCTGCTTCGACCTCCTCCTCGGACGGGAGTGGGTGGACCCCACCGCCCCCTGGCCCCTGCACGGCTTCGTGCACGAGCGCCTGACGGCCGGTGCGGCGGGAGGGCGGTCCGCCCTCTGGTCCTGGCCCGCCAACGTCTCAGGGCTGGAGGTCGAACGGGGCTGGCATCCGGAGTGGCCCGCGGAACGGCAGGGGCCCGAGCGGGTGCTGGAGCACCGCGTGGAACGCACCCCTGTGGGGGTGCGGGTGACCCAGCGGCTGGCCGCCCCCGGCGTCAGCGACCTGGTGCAGACGGTCACCCTCGTGGACGGCCTCGACGAGATCGCGTTCACGTCGCACTGGCACGCGGCCGACCAAGCGGCGCCCGAGGCCACATACATCGTCTTCCCCTTTGCGCTCCCGGGCGGCGCCGTACGTTACGACGTCGGCGGGCAGGCCGTCCGGCCCGAGTCGGACCAACTGCCGGGCGCCTGCCGCGACTATTTCAGCGTCCAGCGCTGGGTGGACCTGCAGGGCGCAGGCGGCGGCGTCACGCTGGCGTGCCCGGACACACCCCTCTGGCAGTTCGGGGGGTTCTCCTTTTCCGCCAACCGTACCGTGTTCGCCCTGGAGCGTCCCTGGCTCCTGGCCTGGGTGACGAACAACTACTGGCACACCAACTTCCGCGCCAGCCAGCCTGGGCCCGTGTACAGCCGCTTCGTCCTCCGACCGTACGCCGGGGCGTTTGACGAAGCCGCCGCGCACCGGCTCGGCGCGGAGGCCTCCCTGCCGCCGGTGTTCCATCACCTCGGCGAAGACCCGGCGACGGGGGACCGGCTGCCCCGAAGCGGTAGCCTGCTGCAGCTACCGGATCCTCCGGTGCGGGTCCTCTCCCTGCGGCCCGACGCCGACGGCTCGGTCCTCCTCCGGCTGCAGAACGCCAGCGACGCAAGCGCGCAAGCGCGGATTGGGCCCGGATTGCTGCGGATCGGCCGCGCGGCGACGGCCAACGTACTCGGTGGGGTGGAGGCCGTCCTGCCCCTGGACGCGCAGGGGGCGGTGGGCTTGGGCTTGGGCCCGCGCCGGGTGGCGGCCGTGCGCCTCTGGTTGCACCCGGCCGGGTCGCAGCCCGGTACCTGAGATGCAGGGGCGCGCAGCTGCGCTTTGCGGGGCCCCCCCGTGGACGCAGGCTCGGCAACGGCCTGGGCGAAGACGGCGCTAGCCCGATCCTGCGTCCCGGCCAGTTGGAGGGCATGTCCCAACTCGCAGAGAAGCGCGGCCCGCTCGGCGCCCGGGGGGCAGAGGGACACCGCGTGGCGAAGGTGCAGCGCGGCCGAGTCGTGGGCCCCGAGGGCCGACGCCTCCGATGCCGCCTGGCGCAACTCGCGTACGGCCTCCCGGTCCCCGGGCGCGGCCGCCAGGAGCAGGTGGGGAGCGAGTTCCGCCGACCGGGCGCCCCGCGAGCGCAGCAAAGCCGCCGCCGCGCGGTGCAGGGAGCGGCGGGAGGCCGAATCGATGCCCTCGGACACCGCGCGGCACAGTAACGGGTGCAGGAACGCCGCACGGCCGCCGTCCCGCTGCTCGATCAGCCCCAGGGTCTGCAGCGGGGCCAGGGCAAGCGCCGAGGCCGTGCCGCTGAGTTGCGCCAGTTCCAGGGCCACATCGAGCCGGAACTCTGTCCCGAGGACGCTGGCGGCCTCAAGCAGGTGCACGCTCTGCGGCGGCAAGCCCACCAGACGGGCCAGAATCAGGGAGGCGGCAGCGGTGGGCGGGGCCGAGGGCGCCGCGCTGGCAAACAGGCCATCGCCACCCCTCCCCCCCCCGCCTCCGCCAGAGCCGCGCCAACTCCCGCAGGAGAAACGGGTTGCCGCCCGTCAAGGTGTGGGCCTCCCTGGCCCAGTCCGCAGGGGCAAGGCCACCAAGCCCCTGCGCCAATACCTGCAGGCTAGCCTCTCGCTGGCGCACGTCTCGGGTAGGGGCGGGGTGAACGGGGGCCCGGTTCCTCAGATCGGGCCCCCCCCTCCCAGAGCGGGCGGAAGGTGATGGGACCCACGGCGACTACATCCTCAACCACCGGCACACGCCGGTCCCGGCGAGACCGCCCTTGCCCCCCCCCGCACCACCCTCCGGCGGGCGCCCGACGGGGGGCCGCCATGCCCTCTGCAGGGCAGTGGCGTCACCCCGTCCCCGCCCTCAGCCCTGCGCCTGAAAATCCGAAACCCAGGTCAATGACGTCGCGCCCAACCCGTCCCCCTGGAAGCCGTACGCGGTACCGCTCGGCTTGTACCCCTTGAGGGGCACCGTCGCGGCCC
>DAHWHV010000497.1 GCA_027335545.1 Clostridia bacterium | reverse complement strand
CCCCCAGGCCCGCCACCACCGCCAGGTCGGCCCGCGCCGCCGCGGTGTGACCCGCCGTCAGCTCGGACTCGGCGGCGGCCAGCAGGGCCGCGCCCGCCCGCTGATAGGCGCTGGCCTCCAGGGGAAAGCGCCGCAGGACCTCCGCGGACCAGGCCTGGACCGACGGCGCGGCCCGCAGCGTCAGGCCCACCCGCAGCGCCGCGACCTGGGCGTCGAGGTCCCCCGGGTCCAGACGCATCGCCGCCCCCGCGGCGGCCAGGGCCCGGGTGCGCTCGTCCGCGGCGTGGTTGACGGTGTATGCGGCCGCCACCAACTGCGCCACATCCGCCTGGTTGGCCGCCGAGAGGGGGTTGAGGCGGTTGGCCTGGGCCGCCACGACGTAGGCCTCGGCGTAGCGGTGGTCACTCATCGCCGCGGCGGCGAAGGCCTGCAGGCGGTGCGCGTAGCCGAAGCGCTGGGCGTAGAGCAGCAGGGCCAGCGCGCAGAACCCCCCGACCCCCAGTCCCGCCAACACGGAGCGGCGCGGGTCCGCCCGCGGCGCCCCGCCGGCCTCCCCGGCAGGCGCGGCGACCGGCGCGCGCAGGCAGGCGGCCAGCGTCCAGAGCAGCAGGGCCAGGGCCGGGATGGACAGGTCGAAGTCGATCAGGGCGTGCGCCCAGAGCCCGAAGCCGGCGACGGCCAACGCCCAAAGGAGCGGCCCGCTGGCGGGCTCGGCGCGCCGCGTCCAGCCGCGCCGCAGCAGCAGGACCCCCAGGGCCCCGAGGCCGACCACGGCGAGCAGGCCCCCGTCCACCCAGGCCTGGGGCAGGGAGCCGTGGACGAGGCTGATCCAGTAGCCCGAGCTCTGGACCTGGTGGTAGCGGGCCGCCCACCCCCCGCCCCCATAGCCCAGCAGCGGCCGCCGCCGGATCAGGCGCCAGGCGTCCTCCCAGAGCGAGTAGCGCGTCTGGGCCGAGCCCGCCCCGATGCTGATGCTGCCCAGCCGCCGCACGAAGCGGGCCTCCAGGAGGCCCGCGCCGCCGCGCGCCGCGTCGTATCTGGCCATCAGGCCCAGGGCCAGCAGGGCTAGGGCGAGGTAGGCGGCGCCCGCCACCACCACGGCCCGCTCCAGCCGCGCGTCCCAGCGCCGGCGGCGCAGCGCGCGGCGCAGGTGGCGGTAGCCGACCAGCCCGGCGCCCCCGAGGGCCGCGGCGGCCAGGAGCACGACCAGCGCCCAGGGCGAGGTGCCGCCATGGGCCCCCTCGGCGCGATGAAAGGCAGCGAGGAAGGCCCGCGAGAGCAGGACGCCGCTCAGAACCGGCCAGACGGCGACCACGAGCGCGTCCCGCCGGGCGGCCCGCGGCACGCCCAGAAACCACACCGCCCCGGCCAGGGCCAGGACGAGCCAGCCCCCGCGCGAGTAGGTGCCGACCAGGATCACCGCCAGGACGGCCAGGCCCGCCCCGTAGCCCGCCAGGGCCCACTGCCCGAAGCGTCCGGCGGGCCGCGCGAGCAACTCGAGCATCAGGCCGCACGCCGCGATCACCGCGGCCACGATCCAGGCCGCCAGGGCGTTGGGGTACTGCAGCGTGGAGAGCACGCGGCCCCAGAGCACGGCGAAGGGGAAGCGCAGCACCCCGGCGGCGGCCAGCGCCCCCAGCAGGCACAGCAGCACACCCGAGCCAAAGACGACCTGCGTGAGCGCCCGGATGCGCCCTGGAGCGGAGAGCAGGTGGGCGGCCGACCAGTACCAGAGCAGGAGCGCCACGGCGAGGGAGAACCCGGCCAGCGCCCGGCCGGGGGCGGCCGGCCGGACCACCAGGGCCAGCAGGTAGCCGCCGGCATAGGCCAGCACGGCCCAGTCCGTCGGGCGCCCCACCATGGCCCCGCCGCCGCGGCGGGCCCGGTCGACCAGGGCGACGACGGCGAGCATGGCGATCAGGGCCTCGAACGGCAGCCGCGCATCGGCGAAGAAGAGGCCCCGCTCCAGCGGGGCCAGGGTAAGTAGCGCCAGCAGGGCCAACGTGGCCACCCGGTCGAGCGGCCAAGCGGCCAGAAGCGCTCGCCAGGCGGGCGACCGCCCGAGCGGCACCCAGTGGCGTCGACCCGCGTCCCAGCGTTCGATGCGCTCAGAGGCCACGAGACGCTCCCTCCATGGACACGGGGCCTCCCGAGAGGGGGACCGGCCCGCGGGGATCAGCGGACCGACGCAGCGTCACCGCGCGGGCCGGGTCGCGGCCGGTGACCCAGACCGCGCCCCGGCCCGCGCCTCAGGAGCGGCGCGGCCGCAGCACCAGGAGAAACCCGCCCGCCAGGAACAGGAGCACCCCGCCGATCTCCAGCCACGGGCCGGCGCCGGTCTTGGGCAGAGTGACCGTACGGGAGGGCGGGACGCTCGGCACGGGGACGGAGGGCGTCGTGGATGTGGTCTTGGTCGGCGGCGTCACCTTCGTGTAGGTGGGCGGTAGGGTCACCTTCGTGTAGCTGGGCGGCGGCGTCGACGGGATCGGCGGCGTGCTGAGCGGTGTGTGCGGGGTCGGCGGCGGGACCGGGATGGGGGGAGGGGTCGTCGTGTCGGTCTCGGCGGCCAGCACCACGGCCTGGGTGCCGCTAGCCGGGATCTCCAGGAAGCTGCTGAACCCGGGGAGGAAGGTGCCGCCGGGCAGGGCGACGGGCACCGTGATCGTCGTCTGCTTCCCGGCCACCAGCGCCTGGTTGACGAAGGCGTGGGTGTAGGTGGCCCCACTCGTCGGGTTCATAATCGACACCCAGGCCCCGTTGGGGGACGAGGCGACCGGCGTGAGCTGGATGGTGACCGTATCGCTGCTGTAGGCGGTCAGCGCGGCCGTGATCGACTGCGGTGCCTGGGCGGCCACGGACGGGGCCAGCAACCCCACCGTCATGGCCAGCGCGCCGACGCCCATCATCGCCGCCGGGACGCCCCGCCGCCAGCCGCGCCGCGCCCCCGCCGGGCCCCGATCCGCGTCCATGCCCCTCCACCTTCCCAAACACCCGTCCTTGAGCGCATCCAGAGGCACCGCACCCCAGCCACCGCACCAAAGAGGCGCACGGAGCCACGGGGCGGACCCGCATCAGGGGAAACCCGCGTCGGGCCCCTGCTGCAGGCCGATACCGAGCGGGACCCAGGTCAGTCGCCGCCGCTTGCCTGAATTCACCTGAACTGCACTGGTAATTCTACGCAGGAAGCCGGGTTCCTGTCCAGGCCTGTTATGGAACCGGCGCCATTTTGCGCCCTCGCTCGCCGCAGACCATGGGGGGGGCTGTCCGGGGCAGCCCCGCAGAAACCCTGTGGGGGGGGCCGGCTGGGCATCGCTTCTTCAAGGCGGCGCAGCGAGCCGATGCGCGGCGCGACGGGGCCACCCTCCGTGCCGAGTTTCGTTCGACACTAGTCGACGCGCTTCGAAAAGGGTCGCCGCTCCGCTCGGCGGCGTCGGCCCCTCGCCCCTCCATGCGCACTGCAGCTCCGCTTCATCTAAATGGGAATGGAAACGGGAATGTAAACCGGAATGCCCCTGGGGCCCCGAGAAGGGGCCCAAGCAGGCCGAAGAGGTAGGCCCCGACTCCGACGGCGAGCCCGCACACCAGCCCGGCCAGCAGCCCCGACAGAAAACCCCGCGCTCGGTGAGCGCGGTCCCCCACCCCACGGCGGCTTCGCCGCCGTGGCAGTGCGGACGGAGGCAGTGCGGACGGAGGCAGTACGGACAGAGGCAGCGCGGACGG
>DAHWHV010000103.1 GCA_027335545.1 Clostridia bacterium | reverse complement strand
GACATGAAGGGCCGGATCATCGGCCGGGAAGGTCGCAATATTCGCGCCTTCGAGGCCCTGACCGGGGTCGATGTGATCATCGATGACACGCCGGAGGCGGTCGTCATCTCGGCCTTCGACCCGCTGCGGCGGGAGAAGGCCAAACTCACGTTGCAAAAGCTCTTGGCCGACGGCCGCATCCACCCCTCGCGCATCGAGGAGATGTACGCGAAGGCGGAGGCCGACCTGGAGGACGTGATCCGGGAGGCGGGCGAGGGTGCCTGCGAGGAGGTCGGCGTCGTCGGGCTGCACCCGGAGTTGCTGCGTGTCCTCGGGCGCCTGCGCTTCCGCACCTCATACGGGCAGAACGTGTTGAAGCACTCCGTCGAGGTCGCGCACCTGGCCGGGCTGATGGCCGCGGAACTCGGGGCGGACGTCCGTTTGGCGCGACGGGCCGGGCTGGTGCACGACATCGGCAAGGCCCTGGACCACAGCGTCGAAGGGACCCACATCACCATCGGCATGGACCTGCTGCACCGCTTCCACGAATCCGAGGATGTCGTCCACGCGATGTCCACGCACCACGGCGACTTCGAGGCGCACTCCCTGGAGGCGGTGCTGGTCACGGCCGCCGACAAGCTGTCCGCTTCGCGGCCAGGGGCCCGGCGCGAGACGCTGGAGGCCTACATCGAACGCCTGCAGAAACTGGAGGAGATCGCCGACTCCTTCGAGGGGGTGGAGAAGTCCTTCGCCATCTCCGCCGGCCGGGAGGTGCGCATCGCTGTCAAACCGGAGCAGATCGACGACAACGAGGCCTATCGCCTGGTCAAGGCCATCTGCAAGCGCATCGAGGATGAGATGCGCTACCCGGGGCAGATCAAGGTCACGGTGATCCGGGAGACCAGGGCCGTCGACTACGCGAAGTAGTGCGTGGCGGCGGCCCGGTGCCGGGGGGTCCCGGCCGGCGGGCTCCGGGCGGGGGTCCGGCGGGGATCCGGCGGGGATCGGAAGGGGTCGGGGGCGTGCGCATCCTCTTTGTGGGCGATGTCGTGGGCAAGCCGGGTCGGCGCATCCTGCGGGAAAGCCTCCCCGCCTTGCGCCGGGAGCACTCGCTGGGGTTCGTCGTCGTCAACGGGGAGAACGCCGCCGGTGGCTCGGGCCTGACACCGGCCACGGCTCGCGAGCTCTTCGACCTCGGGGTGGATGCGATCACCCTGGGCAACCACACCTGGGATCAGCGCGAGCTGGCCCCGGCCATGGACGACTTCCCCCGCCTCGTGCGGCCCCTCAACTACCCGCCGGGCGCCCCCGGGCGGGGGTGGTTGGTGGCCCAGAGCCGCTCCGGCGTGCCGGTCGGGGTGGTGAACGCCATGGGGCGTGTGTTCGCGGCCCCGCACCTGGACTGCCCGTTTCGTGGCGTCGAAGAGGCGTTGGAGGAGTTGGCCGGCCAGGCCCGCATCGTCCTGCTCGATTTCCACGCGGAGGCCACGTCGGAAAAGGTGTCGATGGGATGGTTCCTGGACGGCCGGGTCACGGCGGTCGTCGGCACGCACACCCATGTCCAGACCGCGGACGCGGCCGTCCTCCCCGGGGGAACGGCGTACATCACCGACGTCGGCATGACGGGGCCGTGGGTCTCGGCCCTGGGGGTGGAACGGGGCCGCATCCTGGAGCGCTTCCTCACGCAACTGCCGGTGCGCTTCGACGTGGCACCCGGGCCGTGCCAGTTCAACGCGACGATCATCGACGCGGACCCCGAGACCGGGCGGGCCACGGCGATCCAGGCCCTGGCCTGGCGGGAGCCGTTGGGAGCAGGGGGCGGCGGGACAGCCGCAGGCGGCGCCTGACGCCGCCGCGGGGCCCGTCGCCAGGGAGAGGGGCGGATCGCATGGGTGAGGGGGGCCGCGCGGCCGCCCTGCATCGGGGGGCCGTGGTCGTGGATGCCCATGCGGACACGGTGCTGGCGTTGGAGGCGGGCAGGTCGCTGCTCCTGCGTTCCGACTCCGGTCACGTCGATCTGCCGCGCCTGCGGGCCGGCGGGGTGAGGGTGCAGGTGTTCGCGCTCTTCGTGGAACCGGCCTACAAGCCGGAGCGGGCCCTGGCCAGGGTGCTGCACCTCTGGGACACGTTGGTGCGCGCCCTGGGCGCGGCCGGTCCGGGGGTGCGGCTCTGCCGGACGGCGGAGGACCTGGAGGCGGCGGCCGCCGCCGACCAAGTGGCGGCCGTCCTCTCCGTCGAGGGTGGGGAGGCGCTGGGCACCGACCTAGCCCTGCTGCGCGTGCTCCACGCCCTGGGCGTCCGAGCCCTGGGGCTCACCTGGAACGAACGCAACGCCCTGGCCGACGGCGCCGGCGAGGAGCGCGCCCAGGGCGGCCTGACGGAGTTCGGCCACCGGGTCGTCGGTGAGATGCGCCGCCTAGGCATGGTCCTGGATGTCTCCCACCTCTGTGAACGCGCCTTCTGGGACGTCTGCTCGGCGGCGGTCGGTCCCTTCATCGCCTCGCACAGCAACTGCCGGGCCCTCTGCGACCATGTGCGCAACCTCAGCGACGCCCAGATCCGCGCCCTGGCGGCGGTCGACGGGGTGATGGGCATCAACTTCTTCCCCCCCTTCCTGGACGCCCGGCCGGAGCGGGCGGACGTGGCGCGGGTCTGTGACCACCTCGATCACGTCTGCGGCCTGGTGGGTCCGCGGCACGTCGGCCTGGGGTCGGACTTCGACGGCATCTCCGCGACGCCGCGGGGCCTGGAGGACTGCAGCCGCCTTCCGGCCGTGACGGAGGAGCTCCTGCGGCGCGGCCACGCGGAAGCGGACCTGCGCCTGATCCTGGGGGGGAATTTTCTGCGCGTCTTCCGTGCGGTCTGGGCGGGGGACCCGGACGCGACGCCCTGAGCGGCGCCCCGACCTGGGCCTGGCCGGGAGGATCCCCGGTATTTCCCGCCAGTCCCCCGGCATACTAGGGCCAGGGGGTGGTCCGCCTGGCCGGGGAGTCGCCACGCGCTGAGGTGCTGGCCGAGGCGGGTCCGTCCCCCGTGCCGCCGGAGGGGGCGGAGGCGCTCGGGCGCCGCCTGCGGGGTCTGGAACGGGAGTTGGCCCGGGTGCGCCGCAGTCGGCGGGTGCTGATGGACGTGCTGTGGCGCCTGGATCACGACTGGCGGCGGCGGCTCGACGCCCTGGAGGCCGAGAACCGGCGGCTCTGGGCGGTGCGGCGCGGCCGCTCCCCCCTGGAACCCTGAGTCCCAGCCCGGTCCCCTCCGGCCGGGGCCCCTCGCTGGTCCCCGGCGGTCCGCCGCGCCTCCGGCAGGCGGGGCGGACCGCCGGCCGCTGGCTGCGCCTGTCGATGTCCGCCCCCTTCCCCCGACAAGTTTCCGCAAATAGGTATCCTTGCTTTATCCTACCGGTGCGAGGGACAATGCCTACGAGGGGGTCCGGCGGCGAGCGCTGGCCTCCCGAGGCTTCGTGCGCTTACGGGCGATCACTCCAGTCTGCGGGAGGTGCGCCGATGGTCCGATCACGCGGGGCATCAGGGCCGGAGCCGGGCGGCGGTGGGCGACAGAGGCGGTCCAGGAGCCGGGGGCCCGGGCGGGGGGATCCCTCGATGCGGGGCGAGGTGCCCGGCGGGGGGGGGCCCAGGGGGCGGTTGACGGGTTTCCCCGGGGCGGGGCGCCCCGGCGGGCGCCGCTCCACCCCCCCCGGACGCGGCTCGGCCTCCCTCGGGGCGGGCGGGGGGACGCCGGGGGTCTCTGTGGCGGGGGGCACTGCGGCGCGGTCTGGCGCCGTCGGGGAAGGGCTCCCCGCGGCGGGCGCGGCCGCCCCGCAGGGGCTGGTCGCGGGGGCGGGGTTGGCGGACGCCCCGAGGGGAGCCGGCCCGGAGGCTCCAGGGGGGCTTCGCGGCGAGGAAGCGCCCGGACCTGCGACGGAGGTGCGCGGCGAGTCCCCCGTCCCGCCCGCGGCGGGGTCGT
>DAHWHV010000477.1 GCA_027335545.1 Clostridia bacterium | reverse complement strand
GCGGGTGGGGGGAGGGAGGGAGGGTCGGATTTCCCGGTGGGGTCAAGTGACCGGAGCCGGGGGCGTGGTGTAGACGATTTCGAAGTCGAAGCCGGCGAGGCGGACCACCTCGATGCGGACGGGGAAGGGGCCACGTTCCGGCGACGGCGGCAGGGCTGGTGCGCGGGCTGCCGGGCGGTGGGTTCGACCCACAGGGTACGACGGACCGGGCGCAGGCGGCGGTGCTGCTGGTCCGCCTGCTAGCGCGTACAGCTCAGGGCCGGGCCACTTGAGCGCGGCACCAGCCACGGGCGAGCCGTGCGTTGCCGGCGAGGGCGCCACGGCGCCAGCCGCGGCCGGCCTTCGGCCGGATGGACGGGCGATGGCCAGCCAGCAAGATCCGGCCAGTGTCCGGCGCGGCGCTGCCCATGGAGGCGACTCGGCACAGACTCGGCATGAATCCGTCGGGGGTCCGGCTGGTGCGCGCCGGGGCGCCCCGCGTACTCTGGGCGTGTAATCGCCGAATCGAAGCGAGGGGGGACGCAGCATGGCGAAGCGCAAGGGGGCCGTGGCGCGCGGCACCGAGACGGCACCGAGCAAGGGACGCACGCGGCGGAAGGGCCCGGAGGCGCCGCCCGGCGGACGGGCTGCGGGCGAACTGGCCGAGAAGGACCTGAAGGGGGTTGCGGGCGGACTGCACCATGCGTCGGATGAATGATCGTCGGGCAGCACCGCTCCCTGCCTCGCCGCGGCGGCGCTCTGTACCGCGTACGAAGCCGCCCACGGCCGCTACGGGGGGCCGGCCTCGGCGCAGCCGGAGGCGAGCATCCGTGCCGCGGCGTGCGGAGGGTTTGCCCGGGTAGCCCCCTGCCGCTCCAGGCGGGTCACGCGGACGGCTCGGCTGGTGCGGGACGGCGGCGGGAGCGGTCGGGGATGGAGCATCAGAAAGGTCAGGGCGAGCCAGACCATGCTGAGGTGATGGTGGAAGCGGCGGGCCTGGTACATCGGGCTGGCCAAGGGCCTCTACCAGTCGGACCTCTCGGCCTACACCGCCAAGCTGGCCCGCCTCAAGACGCTGATGGCCGCTGGCAAGGTCGAACTCCCCGCCCTGGCGTGAGGCGGTGCGCGCCGCGTGTGGCGGTGGCTCGGGCGCTCGCGGCCCTGAGCCTGGTTGCCCATGCCCCCGGGCCCACCGCGCACGAGCTGCGGGTTGACTCTGCGCACCTCGGGCCATGCGCACCGCCCCGCCGCATCCCGTGGTGTATGCCTATGCGCCTTAGGCCGGCCCGCCAAGCCCTCGACGCGACTTTCCGGCTGTTCTCATAGGCATAGGGACGGGTCCGGCCTGGGGGCCGGGGCCGGAACACGATGCCCCCGCCCCCCCTTGTGCGCCGAGGCCGCGCCGTGTCGGGAAAGCGAACACAAACAGGCCGGGCGTGTGGCCGCGCCAACGTGCGGACGGCTATGCCTGTGTCATGGGACGTGTGCCGCCTGCCTCGTAGGGGCGGTGCACGGCGCGCCCTCGGCGCAGGGAGAAGGGGATGGGGCTGTGGCGGAGGGCCGGGTGGGGCGTGCGCGGCCGGGTCGCGGCGGCGCAGGGCTCACCCTGGTATCCGGGGTGGCGCTGGACGCCGAGTTGCGGCAGGTGCTAGCAACCCTGCGGGCCGCGCATCGGCGCTTCCTGGTGGTGCTGGACCGGCTCGGTTCGGGGGAGCGACACGCGCTGCTGATGGCGGGGGCGCTGTATGCCTTCGGGCGGGACGAGGGACCCGCCCTGCGCCTGGCGCTGACCAACGACCGCTGGTCGGGCGGCGGTGGCGCGGAGGTCGTGCTGCTGGTCGGGGGGTTCACCCTGGACCCGCGTCGACGGCGACTGCAGAGGCGTGGTCGGCACCTGCCCTTGACCGCAGCGGAGTGCCTCGCCCTGAGTGCCCCGCACGGTCGGGTCCGGGAGCGCGCCGGCCAGCCCGGGCCGCCGCCGCCGGAGGGTCCGTCCGGGTGATCTGACCGGAGGCGGTGCGACGGGGGATCCCCGGGAGGGTCCGTGGCGCGGTCCTCGGCCTCGGTCTTCCCGCGGGAGCCGGGGGTGCGCGCCCCTCCCGGGACAGAGGAGGGCACCGGCCTCACGGTGGCACGGGTTCACGGTCGCACCGGGCGCGTCCGCTCCTCCTCCTCCTCCTCCTCCTCGCGCACTCAGCGGCGCCCCCCCGCCAACGCCTCCTGGGCGGCGCGGGCCCCTTGGCGCCCGATCCCGCAACCGGTGGCGCCAGAGAAGGGGCGGGTTGCAGATGCCCGGACTCTCTGCACCGCCCGCGCTCCTGTGGGCCGCCAGCGGAGTCGCCGTGAGCAGGTGTGTCGCCTCGGGGGCCTCTGGCTGGCCGTGCACGCACGGGACCGCCGCGCCCCAGTGGCTGCACCGGGGGCGCGCCACCACCCGCACCCCAAGGCCCGCGTGCGGGGGGCGCCAACGGCCCATCGTCCCCATTCCCCATCGCGCACGGCTGGTGGGGGCACTCGGCCGCCGGGTGGGGGGGACGAGTGCCCCCACCAGCCGTGCCTCAAGTCCGTTTCGACGGCCGCTTTCGTGCTTTTTCGCCGTACCGCCGTCGTATGGTGCCGGCATGCGACGGATGCCCCATGGGGTGGAACTGGAGCCCGGTGAGGTAGCCGAACTGGCCCGGGCGGCGCGGGCCGCCGTGCCCACGGGCCCGCCGACGCACCCTCGCGCCCTCTACCTCGCGGCCGTGGCGCAGGCGCTGGAGGACTTGGTGGGCGGCCCCGATGCCGCGCCTCCCGCCTTCCTGCTCGCACCCGTCGGCACGGGGACCGCAGCAGCCCGTCCCGCCGCCAACCGGCCGCGCACCGATGTCCACCGTGTGCCGCGCTCGTCTGCCTGACCCCTGCGCGCGTCACCCGACTACACCGCTGCGTGGTCCGGTAGGCAACGGGCCGCCGTCCACGGGTGGGATGGCGGCGCTGGGTCCGAGAGGCGAGGACGGCCCACAGGCTTGACCCAGGGGCGAAGCGGGATGTCCGTCCGGACATCCCGCCAGGGGAGGAGCACCCGGCGCCTTGGGCCGCCGGTCCGGTCCCGGTGCCCGCCTCGCTCCCGCGGAGACGGGGGAAGCCGCGCCACGACCACGAACCCATGGACAAGGCCTCCGCGCAGGGTTGCGCCGCCGCGGAGCGCGGCCTTCGCCTCCGCGCAGGGTTGCGCCGCCGCGGAGCGCGCGGCCTTCGCCTCCGCGCAGGGTTGCGCCGCCGCGGAGCGCGCGGCCTTCGCCTCCGCGCAGGGTTGCGCCGCCGCGGAGCGCGCGGCCTTCGCCTCCGCGCAGGGTTGCGCCGCCGCGGAGCGCGCGGCCT
>DAHWHV010000469.1 GCA_027335545.1 Clostridia bacterium | reverse complement strand
GCGATCCGTTCGTGCAGGCGCGCGCGGCGCCCGGGCGCGAGGTCCTGGTAGACCGCCACCCGCAGGAGGGGATGCGCGAAGGCGATCTCGTCCCCCGACGGGCCGGCGGCGGGCCGGACCATGTCGATCGCCCGGAGCTGGGCGAGGGCGCCGTCCGCGTCCGGCAGCCCGGCCACGGCCGCTGCCAGCCCCACGCGGCAGGGCCCGCCCGCAACGGCGAGCGCCTCGGCCAGCGACCGCGTCGCGGACGATACGCCGGCCAGCGCAGCCGACACCGCCGCGGACAGGGAACGGGGTGCGGGCAGGCGCCCGACCGGTTGGCGCAGCACCTCGGGCGGCAGTTCGCGCAGGAGCGCCCGGAGATGGAGGGGGTTGCCACCGGTGTGCTCCCGCAGACGCTCCGCAGCCCCCACGGGCGGGGCCTCCCCCTGCAGGGCGGAGGCCAGCTCCCGCACCTCCGGGGTCGACAGACCCGTGAGCAGGAGCCGGCGGCAGAAGGTCGGCTCATCGGTCAGCCGCCGCCAGCCGTCCGCGTGCGGGACCGGTGCCCCGGCACGGACCGTGAGCAGTGCCAGCACGCGCTCGGCGCGCAGCCGGCGCAACGCGAACAACAGCGCCCGGGCGGATGGCCCGTCGCACCACTGCAGGTCCTCGACGGCCAGGACCACCGGGCTGCCGCCCGACTGCAGGCCGCGGAGCCAGTCGCCCAGCTCGGCACCGAGCGCCAAGGGGTCGGTGTCCGGCGGGGGGCGGCGAGCTAACAGGCGCAAACCGGCGCTCTCTATCCCCGGCGCTGGCGGGAAGACCTGGCCCAGCAGCCCGTACGTCAGCCCACCCTCGCCCTCCTCGCCGCTCGCCCGCACCAGTCGGACGCCTGGCGCGCCGGGCCGGGCCAGGAACTGCCGCAGGAGGGCGCTCTTGCCCACCCCCGACTCGCCCTCGATCCAGACGACGCGCGGATGGCCCGTGCGCACGGTCTGCAACTCGGCCGACAGCAGCCGCAACTCCTCGCGCCGCCCGACGAAGATCTCGGCCAGGCGGTCGATGACAGCGTGCTGCACGGGCCACACCCCCGCGGGGCCGGACTCCAGACACGGAGTACGGAACCCCTTGACTGGATAGATTCGGACGCTTTCTCGGGGGGGCGTGGCTTCGCCACGCTCCGCCCGTCGACGGTCGGCTATGCCCCTTGTGGACCCATACCGGCCATATCGCCTGCGGGGACGGCGGCAACACCCTGACCGCAGTCGTGGCATCGGCCTCGGCGGCACGCAGCCCTTGAATGGGCACGTGGATCCCGATGGCATGGCATCGCACGGGCGGCCGGCAGGGTATCCGAGGGGATACTTCCATCCGCCCCGGTAGGCTCTGTCTAGACATAGATCGAGTAGGCTTTTCGACCAAAGATGGGCGAATCCTGCAGGCGGCGGCCTACCCCCGGCCTACTCCCGCAACCGTGGGATCCCCCCGTGGCTTCTGGGCGCGCTCACGGTCGAACCGGCGAGGGAAGTGGGACGGCGTTGGGCCTGCCTGCGGCAGAGAGGTCCCCGGCGGGACCGCTCCCCCCGGACGGGGGCCGGTCCCCCGCCCCCGGACCCCGCCGGCGCCCTGGGCAAGCCGCGTGGCCCCCCTGCGGGAGGGGGCCTGTCCCGGGGACGCATCCGCGGCGGGAGGGGGTCTAGGCCGGCCGGTCGGGCACGGGGGTGGCCTGCAGTACAAAGCGGCAGAGCGCATTCACCAGCCGCAGGCGCTCGGGGTCCGCACTCCAGGCGCGCAGTAGGGCCGGGCTGCCCACCAGCACCGCCAGCGCCTGCGCCCGCGAGATGGCGACGTTCAGACGGTTCAGACTGAAGAGGAACTCCATGCCGTGCGGTAGGTGCTCCGGGTCCGAGGCCGCAGTCGAGTAGATCACCACCGGGGCCTCCTGGCCCTGGAACCGGTCGACGGTACCGACGCGAGCCCCGGCGGGCAGGGCGGCGCCCAACCGCTGGACGTGGGCGTTGAAGGGCGCGACCACCAGGATGTCTTCCAGGGTCAGGGGGCGCGATTGCCCTGTCCCATCCCGGAAGCCGCAGCACAGGATCTGGTCCACGATCCGCGCGACGCAGGCCACCTCCTCCTCCGACGAGCGCCGTTCCCCGCGTGCGCGACGGGGATGTAGCAGCGATGGGCCGTCCCCCAGGGTGGGGGCCCCTGGAGGCGACGTTTGGCGCACGCCGACGCGGACTCCAGCCGCCCCTCGTAGGCGATGGCCGAGATGAAGGCGGCGATGTCCGGGTGCAGCCGCCGCGTGACCGGGAGGAACAGGCCCCGCTCCGGCGGCATGGTGGCGTGCCCCGCCAGCACGTGCTCCAGCGCGGAGACCGCCACCCCGGGCGGGTGGCTCCCCTGGACCACCTGCCGCAGCTGCTGGGGGTCGCCGACCAACACGAGGTTGCGCGCCGCCGTGCCTGAGGCGACGGCATCCGCCAGGGAGTACTGGCCAGCCTCGTCCACCACCAGGACGTCGAGCCCCGCGTCCAGCTCCGCGCGTGCGAACAGCCAGGCGGTGCCGGCCACCAGCCGAGCTCCCTCGTGCAGCGCGCGCACCACGGTCCGATTGTCTTTCGCCGGGGCCACCCAAGGCAGGGTCACCCCCTGGCCCTCGGGCGCGCGCTGCACCCCCCGGATCGCAGCGCGCCCGTCCCCGAGGGCACGGTCCACGGCGCCCAGGAGGTTGCAGATCACCTTGTGGCTCTGGGCCGTGATGCCGACGCGGCGGCCCGCACGCAAGAGTCCGGCGATCACCGCCCCCGCCAGCGTCGTCTTGCCCGTGCCGGGGGGCCCCTGTACGGCCAAGGTGCTGTCTTCCAGTTCCAGCGCTAACCGGGTGGCGATGGCGAGCGGATCGTCGCCGTACCGCTGCAGGACCGCACCTGGCGGGACACTGCGGAAGCGGGGTGCGGCGCCAGCCAACAGGTCCCGCAGGTGGCGGTACGGCCCCTCCCCCGTCAGCCCGTGCTCCCCGACCGCCAGGGCCACCCGGGCCAGGGCCG
>DAHWHV010000460.1 GCA_027335545.1 Clostridia bacterium | reverse complement strand
GGAGGCCCCCCTCCGCCTGCCCGCGACGGACCTCTTCCTCACGCTGCTGCGGGGGAACGAACCGGAGTGGGTCGCGCAGGTCCGCGGCTTCCCGCTCCACCGCCTGATCGTGATCGATGCGGCCGCCGTGGCCCACCTCTGCACGACCGTGTTCGCCCCCCCGGCCGAGCCCGGCGTGCCGGCCTGAATCCCCGCCCGGTGCTCGGTGGGCCTCCCGCCGCACCGAACCGGGCCCGGGGTCCCGGCGGGGGAGGGCGCCCCCCCAAGCGGGGGGGCACCGCCTGCCTCACGCTCGCGGCCGGGCCCCGGGCCCCGGGCCCGGGCGCCCCGGCCCCGCCTCCCCGCCCTCCCGACCCCCTGCGGCCCCGCTCAGTCGATGGGCCAGCGCACCGCCCGGCCCTCCCGGCTGGAGGTGTAGGCCGCCTGCATGATCTCGGTCAGGTGGCGCCCCCACTCCGGTTGGATGTCCGCGGGCGTGCCGTCCAGCACCGCCTCCACCCACTGCTGCAGCGGCGTGCGCCAGGGGGCCGGCAGGTTGGCGGGCAGCAGGGTGCCGCGCTGCTCGCCGGTGAAGGCCGGCCCGCCGCACTGTACGGGGCCGCCGGGGTAGCCCAGCAGGGCCCAGCCCTCGGTGCCGTAGATCGCCAGGCCCTCGGGCCCGCCCTGCTGGACCCAGGAGGCCTCGATGATGCCCAGGGTGCCGCCCGGGAAGTCCAGGAGGACGGCCGCGTTGTCGTCGACGGCGCCGTAGCTGCCGGCGACGTTGCGCAGCATGGCGACGGCCGTCAGGGGCTGGCCCAGCAGGTGGCGCAGGCGGTACACCGGGTGGCAGCCCAGGTCCATCAGGGCACCGCCGCCGGCGCGCTCTGGATCGCCGAACCACGAGTCGGCAGGGAACCAGCGCCCCAGGGCGGCGGAGTGTCCCACGCGCGCCCGCACCATGGTGATCCGCCCGAAGCTGCCCGCGTCCAGGGCGGCCTTGGCCCACCGCATCGCCCCGTCGCCGAGGGCCGGCATGGAGACGACCAGGCGGACACCGGCCCGGGTCGCCGCGGACAGGATGCGGTCGCACTCGGCCACCGTGACCGCCAGCACCTTCTCGGTGAAGAGGTGCTTGCCGGCCGCCGCCGCGGCGCACAGGAGCTGCGGGTGCAGCGAGGACGGGGCGTTGCAGACGACGCCCCCGGCGTCGGCTCGGGCCAGGACGGCCCCCAGGTCGGGCTCAAAGGGGGCGCCGTGGCGTGCGGCGGCCGCGCGGCCCCGCTCGGCGTCCTCGTCCCAGACCACCGCGATCCGCGTGCGCGGGTGCTCGCGCACCTGCCGCGCGTAACCGTCGGCGTGCGTGTGCGCGAAGGAGAGCATGGCCACTCCCAGGGTCCCGGTCTCTGCGATGATCCCCACCCCTAGCGGCCGGGACGTGTCGCCGGCTGCCGCAGCCCGAGGCTCACCCGGCCGACCTGGGGTTGGCCGTCGGGCGGCCGTCTCCTGCGTGGGGGCGATCGTCGGCTCCGGCGACAGCCGCCCCGGGGTGGGCCGCCGGGTGCCGCGCGTGTTCCCGCGGGCCCGTCGGCGGCCCCCGTCCCCTCCGCGTCGCGTGCACCGGCGCCCCAGGGGGCTGGGCCGTGGCGAGACCCATGCCCGCGGCGAGGGGGGGAATTCGGTGGCGGATGGACGGGCACCACCGCGGGTGCTGTGGAGTCGGGAGCCGCAGTTCCGGCCTCCGGGCTCCCCGCCACCGCCCCCATCGGAGCCTCCCCGGCGCGCCCCACCCAATCCCGTCCCAGCGCCGACCGGCTCCCGCCGCGTGGCCCGTGCTGTGTGTCCCGGGCCCCGGGGGCTGGCCCACAGCGGCCCGTGACCAACCGGCGCCTTCGGCCCTTCGACAGCGGTTTTCGACAGGTTTCGCCAGCCAGCGGCCATAAGGTGTCGGCATGAAGCGACTACCCAACGCGATCGAGCTTGAGCCGGGGGAAGTCGCCGAACTGGTGCGGGCCGCTCGGGCGTCGGTCCCGGACGGCGTCGCCTCCCACCCGCGCGACCTCTACCTGGCCGCCGTTGCCGAGGCCCTCGAGGAGTTGGTGGGGGGGCCGCGGGGAGCGCCGCCCGCCTTCGTGATCGCCCCCGCGCGGGGCTCCGCCGCCGTCCGCCGCCTGGCGCTGGTCCGCCAGGCCAATCGCGGGATGCCCTCCCGGGGTGCGGGCGGCGACGGTGCGGCCCTGCGCGACCGGCGGTCCGAGGCCTGCCCGGCGCCCGGCGAGGTCGGCTGAGGCCGGCCTGCCCCCGCCCAAGGGG
>DAHWHV010000407.1 GCA_027335545.1 Clostridia bacterium | reverse complement strand
GCGATCGATGGGACGGTCCTGCCGCCCCCGATCGACCGTACGAGGATGACGGATGCGCATGAAGAACGTGTGAACACCGCGTGAAGCCTGCGCGGGAGTCCCTGGGACCGGGCCCAACGCCTATGCGCTCACCGGCTGCTGGGGCGCCGCATACCCTGTCCCCCAAGGGGAGGGGCAGCCTCATGACCGAAACGCTGCGCGACGAGCTGCGCGGCCAGGTGGGGTTCCGGATCAGCGTGATGTGGCACTGCGGGCAGCAGACGCGCTGCACGACGGGCCACGTGACCCAGGTGGGGCTGGACTACCTGGAACTGCGTGGCGTCGTGCCTACCTTTGCCGAGTCGATCGCCACCTGCACGGATCTCGCGCCCGAGGTGCTGCAGACGCTCATCCCGCTCTCGGCCATCTGCGCCGTGGTAGAGAACGTCCCGGCCGGCCGCAAGGCGGACTTCGAGCCCTGCTGTTTCAACTCGCCCCCGGCCAACGTCTGAGGACCCCGCCACCGGGCCGCGCGAGAGGGGTCGCGCCTGGGGCCCCTCTCCCCGCGCCCCGCCGTCGCCTCCCCGCGCTTGGGGCAATACTGCCACCCCCCGCCCCCCAGGAGGGCGGCACCGCAGCATCGGCGAAGCCAGCCGCCCGGCCTGGGCGGATGGTCTGCGGCGCGCGTCGGGCGTGGGCCCTTGCCGACCGTGGCCGCACGGGCGGAGCGCGGAGCCCCGGGCAGGAGGTTGAGCCGCTGCCGGGGGGTTCCGGTGGCCTCGGCTGGGCTGCGCCCCCGCGCGCAGCCCGCCGCCGGGGCGCACGCGCGGCCGCGCCCCGCGGGGGCCGAGGGAGGTGGGGCGTCGTGCCCAGCGACTCATCCGGGGCGCGATCGGTGCAGACGCGGCAGGTCTACATCCCCGGTCCCCTGGAGCGGTTGCGCGACTGGTTCACCGAGGAGGTGCCCGACGACGGCAGCCCCGCGGCGCGGGACTGGCGCGGCTGGGCGTGGTTCGGCCTGGGCTGCGCCGTGCTCGCCGTTCTCGGCCTGGCCTTCGTCGGCCTGATCGTCCTCTTCACCCCGGGGCACCCCGCGGGTCCCCTGGCCTGGGCGCGCGCCCTGGGGGACGCCCTGCACTGGCTGCCACTGCGCCTCGGGGCCGGGGCGGCCCTGGTGATCGGCGCGGTGCGCCTGGCGCGCACCCAGCAGCGTCGGCTGCGCCTCCTGGCCCAGGTCGCGTTGGTGGCCTACGCCGTCCTGCTGGCCGCCCGCATGCTGTAACCGGGTGCGGCAGGGGACGCCACCCCAGCGGGCGTAGCAGGGTCGTGGGGGCCCCCCGGCGCCCCAGCCTGTCGCCCGTGGAGGGATGCCCCGTGCTGGCCATCGACGGTGGGACGCCGGTCCGCCGCGCCCCCTTCCCGGCCCCCGCGGGTCCGGAGATCGCCCCCGAGGACGCGGCGGCCGTGGCGGAGGGGGTGCGCTCCCGCCAGCTCTGGCGGCACGCCGGGCACAACGTCTCCGAGTTGGAGGCGGGCTTCGCCGCCCTGCACGGGGTATCGCCGCGGGCGGTGGCCGCGTCGACCTCCGGAACCGCGGCCATCCATTTGGCCATCGGCGCCCTCGACCCCGCCCCTGGGGACGAGATCATCGTCCCCCCCGTCAGCGACTTCGGCACGATCATCCCGGTCCTGGCGCAGAACGCCGTTCCGGTCTTCGCCGACGTGTGCCCCGGAACATACTGCCTGGACCCCGAGGCGGTGGTCCGCTGCCTGTCGCCGCGGACCCGGGCCATCGTCGCCGTGCACCTCTTCGGCCAGCCCTGCGACCTGTCGGCGCTGGGCGACATCGCCCGGGGCCACGGCTGCGCGCTGATCGAGGACTGCGCCCAGGCGCCGTTGGCGCGGTACGGGGGGCGCCCGGTGGGCACCTGGGGGGACTTCGGCTGTTTCAGCCTGCAGCAGGGCAAGCACATCAGCTGTGGCGAGGGCGGGCTGACCATCTCCGCCGACCCCGCTGCGGCCGAGCGGGCGCGACTCTTCGCCGACAAGGGCTGGCCGCGCGAGGGGTCTCTCCGCACCCACCTGTTCCTCGGGATGAACTACCGCCTGACCGAACTGCAGGGCGCCCTGGCCCTGGCCCAACTGCCGCGCCTGGCGGGCATCGTCGCCCGGCGGCGCGCGCTCGCCGCTCACCTCGACGCCAGGCTGCGAGGCGTGCCCGGGGTCGCCCTGCCGGCGTTGCCCGTGGGGGCGGAGTCGGCGTATTGGATGTACGCCTTCGATGTGCCGGGCGACGCGGCGGGCTTCGCCGCCTCCGTCCGCGCCGAGGGCGTCCCGCTGGCCAGTGGCTACGTCCCGCCCCTGTACCTGGTGCCGGCCCTGCGCGAACGCCGGCTGTACGGGGGCTCGGGCTTCCCCTTCGACTCCCCCTACGCCCGGTCCCAGCCCGCCTTCGCCCCGGGGCTCTGCCCGCGGGCCGAGGCGATGGCGGAGCGTCTCTGCTACCTGCCCCTTCACCAGGGATTGGCGATCGAGGACGTGGAGGATGTCGCGGCCGCGGTGACCAAGGTGGCGCGCGCCAAGGCCCGGGGCTAGGTGGGCCCGGGAACTCCCTAGCCCTCCCCCGCCGCCGCGGCGTCCTACCGGCCTGGCGCGGGGCCGCCCGGCCCGGCCGGTGAGCCGAGCGGTCCGGGGCGTGTCCCCGATGCCGGTCCCCCCTTGGGCCCGTGGCCCGGATACGGCCCGGACCCGGCAGGCCCCCCGCCCGCGGCCCTGCGCGCGGCGCGCCCCGCGCAGGCCGCAGGGGGCGCCGGTCGCGCCTCACTCGGCGTGCCGCAGGTCCTCTTCCACCTGCTGGCGCGTCAGGGTCAGCTCGGGGTCCTGCCCGTACTCGTCCGGGGCCTCCGCCGCCGGCCCGGCGCCCCGTGGCAGGGCATCCCCGGGGCCGAGGGTCTCCCCCTGGGCGCGCCGCGCGTGCCAGGCTGCGGCGATGGCCTCCGTGCGGCCGGCCATCCGCCGGCCTGCTGCCTGGGCGAATTCGCGCAGCCGCGCCCAACCCCCCGAGGCCTCGTCCGGCTGCTCCTCCCCCACCGCCCCGGCCTCCAGGGCCGCCGCGACCCAGCGGCGGGCGATCTGCGTGTGGTAGGTCTCATCCGCCCAGTCGTAGTCCTGGTACATCGCCGCCAGGCGGTTGCGTGCCACGTCGCGGCACCACTCGTACTCCTGGCGCTTGCCGGGCGGGTAGCGCATCATCGCCTGCTCCACATTCAGCCCCAGGTGGGCGTATCGCTCCAGCGGACCCACCGAGAGGTAGGCGTAGCCCGGGCCGATCCGCAGCGGCCACTCCCGGATGTCGCGCCCCAGGCTCGTGATCACCGCCTGCCCCAGCAGGCTGTGCCGCGCCTCATCCCTCGTGTGCCGCACCAGTTCCAGCAACCCGTCCCAGGGCATCCCGCCGTCGGCCCCCTGCGCCAACTCGTAGGCGGCGCTGGCGGGGTTCTCGGTCGCGGCCAACTCGTTGAGGCGCCCGCGCATCATCATGATCAGCTTCTCTTCCGTCCCCTCCGGTGGGGGGTCCCCCGCCTCGTGGAACTGGAAGTTGATCGTGAAGCGCCCGTCCCGGCGCGGGTGGCGGCTGATGTGGAAGCGCTCGGCGGCACGCGGTGCATCCGCGGCGCCCCGCGGCTCCCGCCCGGTGAGGCCGCCCGCGGCCGCCAGAAACGTCCGCAGGTGCCCCTGCCAGGCGCGCGCCCGCTCCGCCGCCCCCGCTTCCGGCTGCCAGGGCAGGCCGACGGGCGGTCCGCCGCGCGCCGCGCCGGGAAGGGCGTCGGCGCCG
>DAHWHV010000405.1 GCA_027335545.1 Clostridia bacterium | reverse complement strand
TGGCCGCTGCCGGGGTCAAGGCCGCGCAGCGGGCGTCAGCCCTTGGCCTTGACCACAAGGCGGCCGGGCATAGCCTGCGTCTGGGCGGTGCCTCTCGGCGACTGCCATTGTGCACAAACAGACGACAATCGCCGCGAGCGGGTACACACACCGGCCCGCGGCGCCCAGGCCTCCCTCCCCCCACACGCCGCCCCCGACGCGCCGCACGCACCGCGATGACCGCCCACGCACAGGCATCCGGCGCGCCCGCGCGCCGGCCCGCCCCTGCCGGGCGCCGACCGCGCGGGTCCCTATCCGATCACCCCGACCCGCACCCGCACGCCATCGCCCGGCCCGGCGGTGACGCGGACCCCGAGCGCGGCCAGCACCGCTCGGCGCACCTCGACCGTCTCCAGGCCGGGGGCATCGGCCACCATCCGCCCGATGGCTTGCGCGGCCCGGCCCAGGTCCTCGGCGCGCAGGGCCGCCGCTCGCCAACGCGCCTCCACACTCTCCGCGCGCTGCTCCAGCACCCCGGCCTCCGCGTCCATCTCCCGCTGTTGCCGCGCCAGATCCTCCTCGGACAACAAGCCTCGCCGGAACCCGCGGACGACCCGCTCGCGCTCCGCGCGGACACGCTCCGCGTCTCGGGCCAGCGTCTGCCGCTGGGCCTGCAGTTCGGCGACCAGGCCGTCGCCCGGGGATGGATCGGCCGCCGCCTCCTGGAACGCCGCCGGGTCCGCCACGAACGCCAGCACGCGCTCCCAGACCTGCGTGTCGAGGGCATCACTGCGCCAATAGCGATTGCCGCAGCGCGCGCCGGGATCGACCGGCTTGGCCCTGGCCGTACAGCCGTAGTATGTGGTGGTCCCCGTGCCGGTCGGCCGCCCGTAGCCACCGCAGAGGGAACGGCCGCAAAACCCGCAGGCGAGCCGCCCCGTCAGCAGGTAGGGATGCCGCGCGCGCCCGGGAGGGCGGTTGAGGCGCCCGCGGAGCGCTGCCTGGACGCGGTCGTACTGGGTCTCCGCCACCAGCGGGGGCACAGGCACGGCGCCCAGCCCGCCCATCTGCGGCATCCGGCCGGTGTAGGTGGCGTTCCGGAGGATGCCGATGACGCTGCTCTGGCTCCAGTGCCCGCCGAAGCGCGCCGGTACCCCCTGCGCGTTGAGGCGGGCCGCGATCTCCCACGTCCCGGCGTCCACCGCCCATTCAAACAGCAGGCGGACGACCTCCGCCTCGTGGGGCTCCTCTTCCCAGGCCTTGGCGGCGCGGTTCAAGCGGTACCCGAAGATGCAGGTGCCACTGGCCACCCGGTTGGCGCGCGCCCGTGCCTGCTTGCCGGAATACATGCGTTGCTTGATGCGATACGCCTCGAACTCGCTGATGGCGCCGCGCACGGTGAATAGCAGGCGCCCGTCCGGCGAGAGGTCGGCGGTAAAGTTCACGAACTCGATAGCCACCCCTGCCGCACGGAACTCGTCGACAAGCAGCAGCAGGTGCGCCGCGTTCCGGGAGAGGCGATCCGGATCGTAGACCAGGAGTCGCGCGATCTCGCGCCGCCTCGCCCGCTGCAGCAGGCGCTGCAACTGCGGCCGGTCGAGCGTGGTGCCGCTCTGCCCGGCGTCCACGAACGGCTCGACGGCCTCGCCGTCCTCCACCCGCTGCCGGCAGAGCCGCACCTGCTCCTCCAGGCTGGTGCCGTGCTCGGCCTGCTCGTCCGTACTGACCCGCGCGTAGATCGCCGTGACACCCATGTCCGCTCCATCCCCCTACCGGGGGGTGGTCCCGTCGGCGCCGACGCCCGGTCGCACCTGCCCCGTCAGGGCGCGCTCGATGGCCATCAGCCTGTCCGGCATCCGGCGGCGGTAGAGTTCGACGAGGCCCCGCAGGGCCCGGACCTTGTCCGCGAACGATGCGTCGATGCTGATCCGGTACTCCGGCCGCGCCACCGGCGGTCGCCCCCCCTCGCCCCGGCGGTGCACAGGCTATGCCCGTCCCCCGGCGCAGCAGACCCCGCACGGTTGGCCTGTCCCCGTCCCGGCCGCCCGGGAGCCGGTCCGGGGCGCCCGGGCGGCCCGCCGCCGCGCCATCTTTAAGGCCCCCGCACCCGCCACGACCCCGCGGACCTCCTGATCCTAGGATAAGCCGCTGCCGTCGAGGACAGATGCGCCGCTCTTCATCGCGCCAAGACACCTCTTGGCGGACGTACCCACGCATTCACAGGTGATTCCCGCCTCGCCACCCATCTTTACCGGCACGGAGGCCCGTGCCACCCGCGTCATGGGGTACGCCTGGCTGGCCCGCGCACCGATATGTGCCGTGAGAGGCACCCCGCGCTATGCTGGAGCCTGCGACGGCCGCGCGGCGCCCGGGCGGTCGCGAAGCAGGGCGCGACGGCGGCGGCCGGGGCGCCATACGGGGGGCTACGAGGGGGATGTCCATGACGGGTGCGGACGGGGGAGGCGCCTGGGTGGCGCCGCGCCCAGCGGCAGGGGTGCTCGACGCCGCGGCGCGGCTCTACTTCAGCCGCTTCGGCCCCTTCTTCTTGGTCGCGCTGGGCGGCAGCGTCCTGGAGTGGTTGCTCGGGCAAGTCGGCGCCCGCCCGGTCCCGGTTCCACCCGGGGCGCCAGCGTTCTCCGCCTTCGTCTTCAGGGGGGGCACGTTGGCCAATCCCCTGGCGGCGCTGCTCAGCGGCCTCGTCCTCCTCGCCACGTACGGCGCGCTGCTCACCCTGGCCGGGGCCGTGGCGATGGGGGCGAGCGACGAGACGGCCGGCCCGGGGGCGGCCGGCGCCGCGCTCGCTGGCGGCCTGCGCCGGTTCTGGCCGCTGCTCGTGACCATGGTGACCATCGGCCTGGCCGGTGGGGCGGCCCTGCTCTTGCTGATCGTCCCCGGGGTCGTCCTCCTCACCTGGTGGGGGCTCGCCGCTCCGGTCGCCGTGTTAGAGCGCCGCCGTGCCCTGGCGTCCTTGGGCAGGAGTCGCGAACTGGTCCGCGGCCTGTTTTGGCACGTCCTTGGGACCCTTGTCTTGGCCGCCGTGCTCACGCTCATCGTCTCCGCTGTGCTGCTGGTCATCGGTCTGCCCTTACACCACATCCCGGGCCCTGCTGGTGCCGCTCTGGCGGGCCTGTGGTCCGCCGCCGTACGGGCGGCGGTCTCGCCCTACTCCGCGGCGGTCACGACCCTGCTGTACGTGGACCTGCGCGCGCGTAAGGAGGGCTTTGACCTGACCCCGGACGACGGCGGTGGGCCACACGGCGGCAGTGGTGATGGAGCCCTGAATCCAACGTGAATCCCCCCCAGCGGACCAGGGTCAGCGCCCGCCGGGCGCGGGTGGGGGCGGCAGCGGTGACGGGGACGGCGCGCCTGGCGCGGGCCCCGCGCCCACCGTCGGCGGTTCCCCAGTCAGCGGGGCCCACAGCGCCGGTACGCGCCGCGCGCGGCCGGGGCGTGGACCGGGGTGCCGCCCCGCTGGCACTGTCCAGAGACTGGCGCCGGGGATGGCCCGGCCCCCTGGGGTCGGGCCACAGGGCCCGACGGCGCGCCAAGGCCAGCCGGTGGCGCCCGCCCCGGGTGGCGGTCG
>DAHWHV010000389.1 GCA_027335545.1 Clostridia bacterium | reverse complement strand
CAGCCCCCGCCCACAAGGGGGGGCCCTCCGTCACCGCCGCCGAACCGGGTTCGGTCGATCAGGGAGCCCCGGCCCGGTCGGCCGGGCCCGATCCGCCCGCTCTGGCTGATATAACACTTATGGCGCTGGCGGGCGTTCTCCTGCCGGGTGGCGGGCGTCGACCCCTGCCGATTCTCTGGAAGGCGGCTCAGAAGGGCCACGAAGGGTGGCTTCTGAAGGGTGACTTCTGAAGGCGGCTTCTGAGGGTGGCTTCTGAAGGTGGCTTCTGAAGGTGGCTTCCGAAGGTGGCTTCCGAAGGTGGCCTCCGAAGGGTGGCTTCCGAAGGGTGGCTTCTGGATGAGGGACGTCCCTGCGGCAGGTGGGGGCCTGGGTTGCGTGCAACCACCGGTCCTGTGGCTCCGCCCCGGCCCCCGGACGGGGCGGCCCGGACGGTGCGGCGGCGCGCCTGCGGGCGGAGGGTCGCTGCGCACCCCGTCGGGGTCGGCCGGATCGCCTGCCCGGTGCCGTCACGCCGCCGTCGCGTCTGCCCCTCATGGCTCGGGCCTCCCTCACGTCGCGCCTCCGCTGCGGAGTGAGGGCCCGCTCCGCTTCCCCGCTCGGTAGGCGATGCGGGGGTAGGAGTGCGAGGCCAAGAGGCGGCGGGGCCCCCAGGGGACCGCAGCCCCGGCGTCCGTCGGGGGGCATTTGGGCTGGTGCCAGCCCAGGAGACAGCCGATCAAGTTGCCGCTCAGTGTGGTTTTCCGTGCGGTTTTCCGTGTGGTTTTCAGTTTGATTTCAAGGAGGGCGCCCAGTGGGCGGGGACCTTCCCAACATCGTGGTGTTCCTGACCGACGACCATGGAGCCTGGGCCGCGGGGTGCGCCGGCAACCGGGAGATCCACAGCCCGAGCCTCGATCACCTGGCGGCCACCGGCACGCGCCTGAGCAACGCCTTCACGACCTGCCCGGTCTGCTCCCCCGCCCGGGCGAGCTTCCTGACCGGCCGCCTCCCCTCCCAGCACGGCATCCACGACTGGCTGAAGTGGGACGAGCAGGGCCAGGAGCACCCGGGGATCGACGGCCAGTGGAACATCGGGCAACTCCTGCAGGCCGCCGGCTACCACACGGGCCTGGTGGGCAAGTGGCACTGCGGCCGCGATCACCTCCCGCGCCCCGGCTTCGACCGCTGGTTCTCCTATCAGGTCAACCAGTATCCGCACTTCGGCGAGCAGTCCTTCTCCGACCAGGGACGGCCCGTCCGCGCGCGCGGCCACCAGGCCCCCCTGCTCACGGACCGCGCCGTGGACTTCATCCGCCACCGGCCTGCCGACCGCCCCTTCTTCCTCCTGGTGGGTTATGTCTGCACGCACACCCCGCTCCAGGACCAGCCGGAGCGCCTGGTCGCCCCCTACCGCGCCGGGCGCTTCGCCGCCATCCCCGAGGAGGAGCCGGCCCCCAGTCACGGCTGGGCCCGGATGGCCTGGCCGCGCGCCGTGCAGACCCACCGCGAGCAGCTGGCCCAGTACTACGCGGCCGTCTCCTTCATCGACGAGCAGGTCGGGCGGGTGCTGGACGAGTTGGACGGGGCCGGGCTCCGCCAGAACACCCTGGTGGCGTACACGGCGGACCACGGGCACATGAACGGCCACCACGGCCTCATCAGCAAGGGCAACGCGACGGTCCCCCAGAACTTCCTGGAGGAGTCGATCCGCGTGCCCGCGCTGCTGTCCTGGCCGGGGGTGTTGCCCGCGGGCCAGGTGTGCGAGGCCATGGTCGACCACTGCGACCTGTTCGCCACCCTGCTGGAGGCCGCCGGGGCCACCCCGGCCCCGGCTGTGGCCGAAGAGATCCACTCCCCCGGGCACTCCTACCTCCCGTTGCTGCGCGGCGCGGCAGGGGCCTGGCGGGACGTGCAGTTCTGCGAGTACGGCAACGCGCGGATGGCCCGCTCGGCCCGGCACAAGCTGATCCGCCGCTACCCCGGGCCCAACGGCCACTTCGGCGACGAGCTCTACGACCTGGAGGCCGACCCCCGGGAGCAGCACAACCTCCTGGCCGAACCGCGCTACGCGCCGGTCGTCGCGGAGCTCGCGGCCCGCCTGGACGCGCACTTCGCCCGTTATGAAGTCCCTGACCAGAGCGGGGCCGACATCGCCGCGCGGCGGCGCTGTAACCCCAACGAGCCGTGGCTCGTCACCCCGCCCTGAGGAGCGGCCGGGCCGTATCGGCGGGGGGGCGGGGGGCGGCGCCCGGGCGCGGCGGGGGGCCCCGCGAGTCGCCCCTGGGCGCAGGGGGGCGCCCAGGACGCTGGCGGGGGCGGCCCCGGACGGGAAAGGGCGCGGACCCCGCCCGAGCGGGGGAAGGCCCTCCCCGCGCCGGGGCGAGAGGAGGACCCGGGGGGCCCAGGGGCCCCGGCGGCTTCTCGCCGGAGGACCCACGGGGAGGTGGCTCCGCTTGGCGCTGTCATCCCGGCCCGACCGGCCCAACGTGGTGCTGGTCGTGACCGACCAGCAGCGCTACGACACGATCCGCTGCCTGGGCAACGACCTCATCCACACGCCCCACCTCGACCGCCTGTGCGCGGAGGGGACGGCCTTCGGGCGGACCTACTGCACCAACCCGCTCTGCTCCCCCAGCCGGTCCAGCCTACTCACGGGCCTGCTGCCGTCGCAGCATGGCTGCTGGAACGTCGGGGTGCCCCTGTCCCCCGCCGTGCCGACCCTGCCCACCCTGCTGGCCGCCCAGGGCTATCGCACGGCGGCCGTCGGCAAGCTCCACCTGGAACCCTGCCTGGCGCCCGGCTCCCCGGAGGCCCCGCCGCGCATCTACGATTGGGAGCACTTCCGGCGCTGGCACGGCCCCTACCACGGTTTCGCCGACTGCCACCTGGCCATCGGCCACACCCGCGAGCCGCACGCGGCCGGCATGCACTACGGGTTGTGGCTGCGCGAGCAGGGGGTGGACGTCCCGGCGCACTTCGGCGGCCCGCCGAGCCACGTGCCGGCGCCGGCCGGCGGGGACGAGGGGGCCTGGTCGCTCCCCGCCGAGTTCCACAACTCCCGCTGGGCCGTGGATACCGCGCTGCACGCCCTGGAGCGGCTGGCGGACGGGGAGCGGCCTTTCCTGCTCTGGCTCGGGCTGCAGGATCCCCACATGCCGTTCGTCGCGCCCCAGCCTTGGTTTTACGCCTACCGCGACGCCCCCCTGCCGCTGCCCCTGGCCGACCCGGCCGACCTGGCGAGCAAGCCCGAGGTCTACCGGGCGGCCTGGGAAGGTCGGCTGCAGGGTCTCGGGCTCGGGGATCGGTTCGGCATCCCCGGCGTCGCCGAGATCGACCACCGCACGATCACCCCGGCGCGGGCGCGCGCGCGCATCGCGGCGTACTACGCGATGATCGGGCTGCTCGACCACCACCTGGGCCGGCTGCTGGACGCCCTGGAGGGCCTGCGCCTGAGCGAGCGGACGCTGCTCGTCTTCACCAGCGACCACGGCGAACTCCTGGGGCACCACGGGCTGTGGGGCAAGGGCCCATTCCACACCGAGGACACCCTGCGGGTCCCCCTGGTGGCGCGCTGGCCCGGTGTGATCCCGGCCGGCCGCCGCTCCATGGCCCTGCAGAGCCTGGCGGATCTGGTGCCGACGCTGCTGCGGGCCGCCGGCGCCGAGCCGCCCCCGGGGCTCGCGGGGTGCGACCAGTGGCCCGTGTGGTCCGGCCGGGTGGACGCCGCACGCCGGGCGGCGCTGGTGGAGAATCGGGTCTCCGACCGGCTCTACCTGAAGACACTGGTGACCGAGCGCCACAAGCTGACGCTCCACCTGCGTGGGGACGGGGGCTGGTCGGCGGGGGACGGGGAGTTCTATGACCTAGTGGCGGACCCGGCGGAGCGGGTCAATCGCTGGACCCGCGGCCCGGACGACGAGGCCCGGGCCCTGCTCTGCGCCCTGCTCGCGACCCAATGCGGCCTGGAGCCGCCCCCGCCGCCGCGTCTCGCCTACGCCTGATTTCGCGGGGCGGCGCGGCCTGCGGGTGGCCCGGGCGGCGCTCGCCCGCGCCGGGGGGGTTCAGGGGCCAGCGACCGGCCGCCCCCCGCTAAGTCGTGCTTGGTCCCGGGGACGGGAGCGCCGGAGCGGGCTGGGGCCCGGCTGCGCCCGCCGCGGCCCCGGCGCGAGCCGGTGCAGGGACAGGAGACGGGACCGGGGACGGCACGGGTGCCGCCCCCCTGCCCCGTCTGGCCCGGTCTACGGGGCGTGGGGACCGGAGAAGTCGTCCTCGTGGGGCACGGGCTCGGCCTGGCCGGTGCGCGCCGAGCGCTCGGCCAGCTCCAGGACGGCGATCACCCGCCGCGCCGACTCCGGCGTGACCGGGATAGGCGCGCCCTGGGTGATGTGCGCCAGGAGCTGCGGGTAGAAGGTGCCGCGCACGCCTTCCTGGTAGGGGACCTGGAACTCCGCCTGGTGACCACGCACGGGCACGCGGACCAGGCAGGCCGCCCGCCCCTCCCGGCCGATCCGGTCGCCCCGGTCGAGGATGGCCCCCTCCGTTCCGAGGATGCGCCAGCGCGGCTTCGGGCCCAAGGAGATCGACGAGGTCTGCAGGTCGGCGACCTGGCCGGCGCGGAAGCGGATCAGGGCCTGGACCTGGTCCTCGTTGGTCACGTCCCGCCACACCCGCTTATGGACGAAGCCCGTCACGGAGGCCATCGGGGCGTCCATGAGTCCGAGCGTCCAGTCGACGAAGTGGGCGCCCCAGTCGTACAAGGCGCCGCCGGAGACGGCCTTGTCCGCGCGCCAGCCGCCGCCGGGGCGGCGGTAGCCCCCCATGAAGTGCTCGATGTGGAAGACCTCACCGATCGTACCCTGGCGGATCAGGTCGCGCAGGGTGAGGAAGTCCCCGTCCCAGCGCCGGTTGTGATAGACGGTCAGCGCACGCCCGGCCACGTGCGCCGCGGCGATCAGTTCCGTGCACTCGGCGGTGGAGATCGCCATCGGCTTCTCCACGACGACGTGCAGGCCGCCCTGCAGGCAGGCCAGCGCTGTGGGGGCGTGCCAGCGGTGGGGCACCACCACCGCGGCCAGGTCGGCGACGCCGTCGCCGATCAGCCGGGCGACGTCCGTGTAGCCGGTGATGCCCGGGAAGTCCGCCTGGGCCGCCTCGGCGCGTGCCGGGTCGAGGTCGCAGATCGCCGTGAGGCGCAGGCCCGGCGTCTCCACGATCTGGCGGGCATGGCTGCGGCCCTGGTTGAACGCGGCCCCGTAGCCGATCACCGCGCAGCGCAGCGAGTCCCTGGAGGAGGAGCCGGACGCGGCCGTCCCCATGCGCACACCCCTTGTCTGCCGAATCTGGCAGCCCCTTACGACCCGCAGCGGGCGGGACCTGCCGCGGGCGGCGCGCATTCAGGGTGTCGGTCATTCCGGAGGGGGGCCTTCGGCCAGAGGGCCCGGCCGACGAGGGGACGCTAGGCGCGCCCGCGGCCCGCCGGCGACGAGCTGGGCTTATGGCAGAAGGGCTGCGGGGACAGCGCCCGCCGGGAACCAGCCGTGGCCACCCCCGTGTCGCCCACGTACGCCCCGACTTCGGCCCACGACCGGAAACGGTTGCGACCCCGGCACTTCACGGAGAATGACGGCCTGCCATAGGCCTGGACGTTCGCGTAGGCCCCTGCCCCCCGCGGTTGTCGGTGACAAAGGCGGCGGTCGGTCGGGTGGGCGGAGACGAGACCGCCCAGCCGCGACCGCGCCGCGACCGCGCCGGACCGGCGCCGGCCGTCAGCCGGACGCCGCGGTGAACATGCCCGCCAACCCTGCCCGATCCCGCTTCTGCCCGGCGATCATCTGCGCGGCGGTCGGCGCCGGCCCTTCGCTCGCCGCTGTCGCCTCGAAGGCCGTCACCTGCTGGGCGATGGCCCGACACGCCGCGGTTACGCCCAACTGCCGGCTCCAGATCTTGGGCCAGGTCTGGTCGAAGACGGCGATCGCCGCGTCCGGTTGGTACTTGAAGAAGCGGATGCCGTAGCCCCAACCCTCCCGCGCCCCGACCTTCCACCAGTGGATGGCCTTGTCGCGCAGCACCGGCGCGGCAGCCCGCACTGCCGCCTCCCACTCGTCCCACAACGACAGCAGCGCGGGTTGCTGCAGGGTCAGCCGCATCACGAAGCGGGTCCAGGCGGGCTCCACCGTGGCGAACTTGAAGAGTTCCCAGGCCAGCTCCTGGTTGGGTGCCTGGGCGTTCATGCCGTAGAAGTCCACCTGCACCACGCTCGCCGGCCGTGCCGGCCAACGAGGATAGGGCACGAGGTCCCACTTGACGGAGCTGCCCAGGTTCTGCACGGCCCAGAGCAGGGCGCCGCCGGCCCCCTGGCTGAACACCATCTGCCCGGTCCCAAGCATCGGGTTGATGCCGCCGTCGCCGAAGGTGCAGACCTTGCCCAGGATCAGTTGGGCGGCATACTCGATGCCGGCGATGCTCCCGGGCAGATCGAGCAGGGACTTGGTGCGGGTCGGGTCCATGTACGCGCCGCCGAAGCCTTCCAGCAGAAAGAACCCGGGCGAGATATCTCCGGCATTGGTCGCCAGGCTCGCCCCGTAGCGCCGTTGCCCGCCCTTGGTGCCGGCGCAGGCGGTCCAGAGCTTGGCGGCCTCCGCGGCAGTCCAATCCGGCGCCGGGTAGCTGAGGCCGAGCTCGTCGAGGACGTCCTGGCGATAGAAGTACGGTTGCACGCAGGTGTAGGCGGGCACGCCGAACAGGCCGCCGCCGAGGTCGAAGGTCTGCAGCTGGCCGCTGGACCAGAGGGCTGCGGTCAGGTTGTCCTTCTTCAGCCAGGGGTCCAGCGCCGCCAGAAACGGGATCGCGGCTGCAAAGTCATAGCAGCACGAGCTGATCACGTAGGGACCGTTTCCGGCCAGGATCGCGGCGATCACGCCCTGGATGTTGCCCCAGGGCTGATAGGTGGGGCGCACGCCACGGTGCATGGCGGTGAAGGTCCGGTCGACGAACTCCTGGACCAGGGTCTGTACCGTCTGGTTCGAGGGGCCCTGCACATTCAGTTGGAAGGGGACCTCCAGGACCGGGGCCGCGGCCGCCGGGGCCGCGGCTTGGCGGGCGCAGCCGACCGCGCCCCCGGCCAGGGCGGCTGCCGCGGCCCAGCGCAGCAGGCGCCGGCGTGGGTAGCGTGTGCCGGCCCCTCCCCCGTCCGTAGCCCCAGAGGCGGGTGCCGAGTCGCCAACCATGCGGGACCCCTCCCGTACGTGCGCGCTCCCCGCCCCGCGCGGGCCAGGCCCAGAGGCCGCGCCGATCCTCGGGACCCCGGGGGGACGCCCCTCACCACGAGCCGCGCAGAAAACCCTGCTGGTAGTAGCCCAGTGCGTCCAGGAAGGTGTGCGGCCGCCGCGGCCAACCCTCTCCCAGGCCGACGGCCCCCCCGCTGGCCGCCTTTCGCTCGAAGAGGCCGGTCACCTGCTCCCGCGAGTAGCGCGTCGCCCGGTAGACATGGCGGCCCTCGTTGCCCGGGTTGGTCCCCCAGAACGGGGAGTAGTAGTCCCAGACGACCCGCCCGGCCGGCGTGACCTCGAAGATGCGTCCCGCGTCGGACTCGCAGACCAGGGTGTTGCCCCCCGGCAGTCGCTGCACCCCGGAGCGATACGGGGAGAAGAAGGCATCCCCCGCCTGGTACTCCCAGACCGTGCGCGCACCGGGCGGCTCGATCTCGCGGACCACCGAGTACCCGCGATAGGTGCCGTTGTCGAAGACGAGGATGTTGCCGTTGGGCAGCATCGTCGGCTGGTGCTGGCCGTCGAGCACCCCGGCGCCCCAGGCCCAGACGATCCGGCCGGCGGGCCGCTCGATCACCCCGATCACATCCAGCGAGCGGCAGCTGAAGAGGAGGTTGCCGGCGCGGAAGCGGGGGTCGCGCCGGCCCAGGGGGGTATCCGGCAGGATCTCGATGGTGTTGGTGTGGGTCCAGTCCCCCTGGCGCAGCATCTGCAGGCCGCCGTCGGGCCTGCGGATGCCGTAGCGGACGGGTGTGGGCAGACCGCCCAACCCCACCAGCTCGCGCCAGTGCTCGCGAAAGGAAAACTCCCAGAGGACCCGCCCCACCGCGTCGATCTCGATCACGACATCGTTCCGGATGGCCTCGGGGACCTCGTCCGGCGCGAAGAACCCCTCCATGGGCGGTTCCTGGCGGTGGGTGAGCAAGACGGTGTGGCCGTCGGCCGTCTGGTCGAAGTCGTGGTGCGAGGGGCCCCGCCAGCCCCAGACCAGGGAGCCGTCCGGGGCGAGGCGTTCCAACCCGCCCTGTTCGCCGTAGCGATCGGTCAGCAGGTCGCCACCCGGCAGCAGGGCGCAGAGGTGGGTACGGTGGACGGGCCAGAAGTGCGTGACGATCCCCGCTGGGTCGATCAGCACGACGATGTTGCCCATCCCGGGCGAGAAGAGGGTGTAGCCGAATTCGCTGGCGTCGTGTTCATAGTGCCGCACACCCATGGGACCGGGGCTGCGGCGGTCCAGCGGCGGGGCCGTCTTGAGGATCCCGTCTTCCAGCATGTCGACTCCCCCTCAGGCGGCGCATCTGACGCGGCGCGGCTGGCATCGGCCACCAGGGCCTGGTACGGGTAGAAGACCTGCGAGAACTCGCAGCCGATCAGCCCCAAGCGCAGCCCCGCCATCGCGCACTCCCCTGCCCGGTGGGCGGGGCCCCCTCCGCCAGGGGGCGCGCCCACCCCGCCCCCTACACCGCACACCATCAGGGGAGCGCCAGGCTCACCCATCCCACGCGGCCCGGCAGGCACCCGGCATCGAGCCCGCTCGACGTTGATAGAACAGCCGTTGGGCCTCTTCCGCATGCGTCTGGGGTTCCTTGCGCAATTTGTACTACGCTGTGACGAGGGGCGGCGGGAGCTTCCGCCCCCCGCCCGTCGGACCCGGCTGCGCCGCCCGCCTCCACGCACCACGGGCTGCTGCCGTTGTCGCCGTGCTGCCCGTCCGCCGCCCGCGTCTCCTCCGTGCCCGAGCCCCCTCCCGGCTCACCCGGAGAAGTGCCCACACCAACCAGCAGGAGCCGCGAGCCCTCCGCCCAACGGATGCGGCACAGGGGGCCCGCCGCTGGCCGGCCGCCGGGTCGCGGCCCCCGCAGGCACCTACGGGAGGGACAGGCCATGACCGCGCCGTTGCGCATCGGGCTCGTCGGGGTGGGGGGCATCGCGGGCCACCACCACCAGGTCCTGGCCCAGGAGGCGGACGCGCGCCTGGTCGGCATCACGGACATCGATGCGACGCGCCTGCAGGCGCGGGCGCGGGAGTGGGGCGTCACGGCCTACCCCAGTCTCGAGGCACTGCTGCCCCAGACGGATGCGATCTTCGTCTGCACCCCGCCGGGCCACCACCGGGCCCCAACGCTCCAGGCCGCGGCCGCAGGGGTGCACGTCTTCTGCGAGAAGCCGATCGCCCTCACGCTGTCGGATGCCGACGCCATGATCGCCGCCTGCCGCGACGCGGGGGTCGTGCTGCAGATCGGCACGAACTTCCACTTCCACCGCGCCTACCGGGCCATGTGGCGGCTGCTGCGGGAGGGGGAATTGGGCGATCTGGCCACGTGCTGGATGCGCACCAGCCACCTCTTCGCGAGCCGCGGCTGGGAGGCCCGCCGCAGCCAGGGCCACTGGCGCCTGCGCCCGGAGGACTCCGGCGGTCGCCTCTTCGAACAGATCCATATCGTCAACTGGCTGCACTGGGTCGGGGGGCCCGTGCGCAGCGTCTACGGCCGGGCGCTGTCCGTCGCCGCCGACCTGCCCGTGGACGACGTCGACCTAGCCGTCCTGAACTTCGAGCGGGGGTTCGGGGTGGCGGAGCTCGCCATGACGCCCACGGCCGTCAACGAGGCCTCCACCGGCATCCTCGGCACGCGGGGTGGGGTGTCTCTGCGCGGCGAGCGCCTCGTCTTGCGCCGCCACGACGCCCCTGAGGAGGTCGAGGTGGCCTTGGACCCCGTCGGCTCGCGCCAGCGCCACTTCCTGGACTGTGTGCGGGCCGGCCGCACCCCGGAGACCGACGGGCCGGACGGGAGGATGAGCCTCGCCACCTGCCTGGCCTTCATGCGCTCGGCGCGGGAGGGCCGGGTGGTGGCCATCGAGGAGTTGGAAGGGTGAGTCGGGCCCCGTGCAGACCGGGTCCCGCGCACCGGAATCCGGTCGAAGGGGGGGGCGGTGCGCCTGGACGGACCGCGCGGCTGCGCGCCCGAGGAGGTCCCCGCGATCGTTGAGTTGGCGAACCGCGTCTTTGAGCGCGCCGGTGGCGAGATGGGCCGCAAGTTCCCCACCCTGTTCTGCGCCGGAAACGCCCCCTGGCTGCGCACGTTCTGGGACGGCGGCCGGCCGGTGGC
>DAHWHV010000364.1 GCA_027335545.1 Clostridia bacterium | reverse complement strand
AGCGCGACGGTGAGGATCGAGGCGATGGGGTTGGCGACCCCCCGCCCGGCGATGTCGGGCGCGGCCCCGTGCACGGGCTCGTAGAGGCCGGGCCGGCCGGGGGTACCCAGAGACGCCGAGGGCAGCATGCCCAGGGACCCGGCGAGGACCCCGGCCAGGTCACTGAGGATGTCGCCGAACAGGTTCTCCGTGATGATCACGTCGAAGGCGGTGGGCTTGGCGACCAACTGCATCGCACAGGAGTCCACCAGTTGGTGCTCCAGCGTCACGCCGGGGTAGTCGCGGGCGACCTCGGTCACCACGTCGCGCCAGAGGCGACTGGACTCCAGCACGTTGGCCTTGTCCACCGAGGTGACGTGCCGCCGGCGCCCGGCCGCGGCGGCGAAGCCGACCCGCGCCAGGCGTTCCACCTCGTCCTCCGTATAGGCCATGGCGTCCACGGCCCGGTCACCGAAGCGGCCGCGCGGCTCCCCGAAGTAGGCGCCGCCGGTCAACTCGCGGACGATCAGCACGTCCACGCCTTCGCCCAGGATCTCCGCCCGCAGGGGGGAGCAGGCCGCCAAGGCGGGCGCGACGATCGTGGGCCGCAGATTGGCGTAGACGTCCAACTCCCGGCGCAGCTTGAGCAACCCGGCCTCGCAGCGCTGCGGCCCCCGCAGGTGGTCCCAGCGCGGACCGCCCACCGGGCCCTTGAAGACGGCGTCGGACTCCAGGGCCAGGGCCAGGGTGGGCTCATCCAGCGGCAGGCCGCAGGCGTCGATCGACGCCCCGCCCACGAGGCCCTCCACGACGTCCAGCTCCCAGCCCCCGGCCGCGGCGCACTGACGCAGGACGAGTTCGGCCTCGCGGGCCACCTCCGGCCCCACCCCGTCCCCGGGGAGCCAGCACAGGCGCGCACGGGAACTGGGCGATGCTGCGGGCTCGGCCACCGGGAACACCACTCCCTCCATGCAGGCGCAGACGCACGGGCCCCGCGGCCCCGCACGGGCGCGGCGCACCACCGCGACCGTCCCCCCAGCGCGACCGACCACGCGCCCGATACAACGGCGAAGGGGCGCTCCACCCTGGGGACCGCTGCATGGGCGTTCTCCGGATAGAAACCGGATAGAAACCGGATAGAAACCGGGGCGGACACCGGGACGGCTCCGGGGCGGAAGGCGGGGCCCGGCACGGCCACCATTCCGGCGCCCCCCTTGCGCCCCACCGGCGCGCGGCCCGCGGACGGGGACCCCGGCCTGTTGCGGTGCCATCGTAGCACACAACGGCGGCGGAGGGATGTGCCCGCGCGGGCGGTGGGCCGGGCCTCACCAACCGCGGCTCCGCCCGCGCGCCCGGCCCTGGCCCGGCCGCGCGGCCCGGGCCGGGCGGTCGTGCGCGGCACGCTCGGATCGCGCGGTTGGTTTCCTGGGCGGGCTGAGCCAACCCCCGGGGAGTCGCGGGCAGGGAATCGGATCCAGGGGGGGCTGGGTGGTGAGGCGCGGCTCCGCAGCGCCTCACCACCCAGCGGTGCGCGCCGCCACCTCCCGGACGAGGGCCGCCGGGGCGGCCAGTGCCGCCAGGGCCTCCTCCAAGGCCCGGCGGTGGGGAGCGGAGAGGTCCGCGGGGACCTCGTCCAGATCCAGGACCGCCACGCGGCCGTCGGGGGTGATGAAGACATCCGCCTCCAGGTCGAGCCACTCCACCGCCCGCGGGCCGAGGCGCGTCTCGGTTGCGGCGTTGCAGTAATCGCCCAACCACCGCCCCGCGGCGTCCACCCAGTGGTAGACGTTGTACGGGCGCTCGGACCAGTAGAGTCCGAAGCTGCGCGCCCCGGCCGGGAGGCACACGCCGGCCAAGTCCACCGCCTGGGGCAGGCGGTAGAGCAATAGGGCGAAGTCGGTGGTCATCTCCAGCGCCTCGCAGGGATAGGACAGGGTGCGCCCGTCCAACTTGCGCTTGCGCTCCTCCACCACGTGGGGCACGCGCGTCCCCCCTCACCCACCCGGGCCACCGGGCCCCGCCGGCCACAGGCCCACCCGGCCTGGGAGGGGCCGCGGCCGGGCCCGTCGCGTCCCTGCCCGATGAGGCGGCGGGGCGGCCGCATCGCGCCCGCGGCGAGGAACGAGCGGCCGGGACGGAGAATGCCGCAGTGCGCGCCCGTGGGCGGGTGGGAAGGAGCGTGGCCCCGTGCCGTTGCACCGCCGCCTCGCAGGAGCGGCCTGCGCCGTGGGGCTGATGCTGGTCGGTTGTGGCGCGGCCAAGCCCGCCAACCCCCTGCACCTGATCGAGGCGTCCCTGGCGCAGGAGTACTTCGACCTGCACCACGCGCTGCCGTCGACCCAGGAGGAGCACCTCAACGCCCGCCTGGCCCACGGGATGCTGGCGCGCCTCTACTCCATGCCGCCACCGTCCCGCCCGGCCAAGGCCCCGCGCGTCGATCTGCGGCGCCTGCGCTCGGCCCAGGGCCGAGCCGCGGTCGACGAGGCCCTCTTGGCCGCCTATATCCTACACTTCGGCGCCCTGCCCCCCGGCTCCGCCCAGGCGCAGATCGCCCTGCTGGCCGGCTCGGGCCGCGGCCCCCTCCCGGTGTTCGCGCCCAAGGGGTGACGAGTCCGGCGCGACCGGGCGCCCAGCGGGGACCCGCAGGGCGGCAGGATCCCATCAGGGAGGCGACCTATGGACAGTTCCGCTGCCCGCGGCGAAGGCCCCGCCCCCAGCCCCTTTCCCCGCGCCCTCTGGAAGGCCCTCCGCGAGGCGGCCCCCGAGGGGGCGATCCTCCGGCTCGGGCTGCGTAGCGGCGAGACGAGCGTCCTGCGCCGCATCGTGGCCGAGACCGCCGATGGCCTGCTCGGGGAGGCGGACTCGGCCCCTGGGGCCACGGAGACGGCGCTGGTGGCCATCCCCTGGGACGCCATCCTCCGCGCCGAGGCGCAGGCGGCCCCCGGCCGGCGGGCCCGGCCGGGCTTCCACCCGGGCCCGGGTTAGGCCTCCCCGTCGTGGCGCCGGCACCTACGGGCGCGAAGGGCGCGGCCGCGCCCTTCGCGCCGATCACCCCCGACCCCTCCAGCGGGAGCCCGGCGCGGCACGGGAAGTCGCTGCGCTCGGAGGGCGCGCGCCCACCTGTACGGAGGTGAACCGGGCGTCCGCGACGTATCCTTCCTGGCGACTTTGGCGACCCCGGCCTGCGCCCGGCGGGGCCGGGCGCAGGCCGGGAGGCCGGGCTCACGTCGGAGGGGGCCACGGGCAGGCAGAAGGGAGGCGCTCCCGCTGGGCGGGGAGGGAGGCGAGAGGGCGGCGACCGACCCAGGGTACGGGGCGGTTGTAGCCGCGGCGGCGCCGGGTCCAGGTGAGCGGCGCATTCCTGCCATGGGGGACGAGGCGATGCCGACATGAAGTGTCCGCAGTGTGGGTATCAGGAGTTGGACGACTCCGCGATCTGCAGCCGCTGCGGCAAGGTGCTCAAGGCCACGGGCGCCGCGGGCGAATCGGTCGAGGAAGAACGGACCGAGGAGCAGATCCGTGCCGAGCAACAGGCCAAGCGGCGGCGAATCGCCATTCCCGTGGGAGCCGTCGTGGTGGCGGCCGCCTTAGTGGTGGTCCTGACCCAGTTCGCGCACGGGGCACCGGCCCAGGTCAAGGGCACCTGGACGGACTCGACCTACGGGGGCGCGCTGGCGCTCCTCAGCGCCGGCCTGCAGATGGACGTCAAGGCCGAGAGCCCCAGCGGCCAACTGACGGGGACGCTGGGCGTCGGCGGGGCGAGCTACCCATTCAACATCGCACGCGTGACCGGGCATCATCTGTACATCATGGCCAAGACGTCGTACGTCTCCTACAAGATCTCCGGCAACATCAGCAAGGGCGGGAACACGATCCTCGTCCTGGTCACCAAGAAGTTCCAGGGCTCCACACCGACCAAGACCCAGGACACCTTGCACAAGACCCATCTCTAGAGAAGAGAGAAGAGAGAAGTCCAGTCCCAGTCCCGGCGGACGGCTCCGCTGGCCCGGTCCCGCTGGCCCGGTCCCGCTGGCCCGGTCCCGCGGGGCCCGTAGTGTGGGGGCCGGGTCCAACCCGGCCCCCACACTACGGGCCCACCCGCTCCCCCACCGCGACGCCCTCCGCCGCCGGGGCGCCGTTCCCCAGGGCCCGGCCCCCCAGGAGCTTGTTGACCGCCGCCAGGTAGGCGCGGGCCGAGGCCTCGATCACGTCCGTGCTGGCGCCGATGGCCGTGGCGGCGTGCCCGGCGGCGTCGGCCAGGCGCACCGTCACCTCGCCGAGGGCGTCCTTATCCCCGGTGACGGCCCGCAGGGCATAGTCCTGCAAACGGAACTCCTCGCCCAGCGCCCGGTCGATGGCGCGGTAGAGGGCGTCCACCGGCCCGTCCCCCGTGGCGCTCTCCTGGCGGCGGTCCGCCGCCTCCCCCTCCCCGGCCGTGCCCTGTGGCCCCCCGTCTCCCAACTGGCCCTCCGGCCCACCGCGGACGCGCACGGTGGCCGTGGGCACCGTCGTGTTGCCCGCGGTCACCTGGAAGTACTCCAGGTGCCAAACCTCGGGGGCGACCGCGACCGCCTCGGCCTGGACGATGGCGGCCAGATCGGCGTCGGCGATGCCGCGCTTGCGGTCGGCCAGCTCCTTGAAGCGTTCGAAGGCGCGCGCGAACTCGACCTCGCCCAGCCGGTAGCCCAGGGCCTCCAGGCGCTCGCGCAGCGCGTGCCGGCCGCTGTGCTTCCCCAGCACCAGCCGGGTCGCCGGCACGCCCACGTCCTGAGGGCGCATGATCTCGTAGGTGGTGCGCTCCTTGAGCAGGCCGTCCTGGTGGATGCCCGCCTCGTGGGCGAAGGCGTTGGCGCCCACCACCGCCTTGTTGGGCTGCACGGTCATGCCGGTCAGCTTGCTGACCAGTTGGCTCGTGCGATACAACTCGGCCGTGCGCACCTGCACGGAGCGCCCGTAGCGGTCCTGGCGGGTGAGCAGGGCCATGACCACCTCTTCGAGGGCGCAGTTCCCCGCCCGCTCACCGATGCCGTTGACGGCGCACTCGATCTGGCGCGCGCCGGCCTCGACCCCCGCCAGGGCGTTGGCGACCGCCAGCCCGAGGTCGTCGTGGGTGTGCACCGACACGACGACCCCGGGCCGGACGGCCTCGGTCCGCTCGCGCAGCAGCCGCACGATGCCGGCGAACTCCGTGGGGGTGCTGTAGCCGACGGTGTCGGGCACGTTCAGCGTGGTCGCCCCGGCCCGCGCCGCCGCCTCGTAGAGGCGTACCAGGAAGGCCAGATCGGCCCGCGCCACGTCCTGGGCGGAGAACTCGACGTCGGCCACGAGCTGCCGCGCGTAGCCCACGGCGTCCACCGCGCGCTCCAGGGCCTCCTCCTCGCTGAGGTGCAGCATGTGCTCCAGGTGCACGCGACTGCCGCTGGTGAAGGTGTGGATGCGGGCCCGGGCGGCCCCGCGCAGGGCGCGCGCCGCGGCGTCGATGTCCGCGCGCCGCGTCCGGGCCAGGGCGCAGATGACCGGCCCCCGCACCTCGCGAGCGATCGCCTCGACGGCCGCCACCTCGCCCGCCGAGGTGATCGGGAAGCCGGCCTCGATGATGTCCACCCCGAGCCGCTCCAGCTGACGGGCGATCTCCAGCTTCTCCTCAAGGTTCAGGCTCACCCCGGGCGACTGCTCCCCGTCGCGTAGCGTGGTGTCGAAGATGCGCACCACCGGCACGGCCATCTCGCTTCCCCTCCCTCGAATGACCTTCCGGAATGACCCTCCGGAATGACCTTCCGAAATGACCTTCCACACCCGGCCCCGGACACACGGCCCCGGACACACGGCCCCGGACACCCGGCCCCAGACGCGCGGCCTCCGGCCTTCGCCGCCCGCGGACCCGGCCCCCGGCCCCGTCCCAGCGGTCACCGCGCGGGGACGGGGGACCCGGCCGACCGGGCCACTCCACCGACCGGGGCCTCACGGCCCGGTCGGCCCCCCCCGGGGCGGTTCACTTGCCGCCGAGCCAGGGCATCATGGCCCGGAGGCGTTGGCCGACCTCGGTGATCGCGTGCTCCCGCCCCTGGGTCCGGAGTGCCTCCATGACCGGCCAGTTCGCCCGGTTCTCCAGCACCCACTCGCGGGCGAACTCGCCGGCCTGGACCCGCCGCAGGTTCTCGCGCATCACCGCCCGCACGTGCTCGTCGACGATGCGCGGGCCGACGGTCAGGCCGCCGTACTCGGCCGTGTTGCTCACGCCCTGGTACATGCCCTCCAGGCCCCCGGCGTAGATCAGGTCGACGATCAGCTTGAGCTCGTGGCAGCACTCGAAGTAGGCCATCTCTGGGGCATAGCCGGCCTCGACCAGCGTGTCGAAACCCGCCTTGACGAGTTCGGCGACGCCGCCGCACAGGACGTTCTGCTCACCGAAGAGGTCGGTCTCCGTCTCCTCCCTGAACGTGGTCTCAAAGACTCCGGCCCGCGTGCAGCCGATCGCCTTGGCATAGGCCAAACCGAGCTCGCGCGCCCGCCCGGAGGCGTCCTGGTAGAGCGCGATCAGGGCCGGCACACCATGGCCGTTCAGGTAGAGGCTGCGCACCGTGGCGCCGGGGGCCTTGGGGGCGATCATCAGCACATCGACATCGGCCGGCGGCACGATCTGGTGGAAGTGGATGGCGAAGCCGTGGGAGAAGGCCAGCACCTGGCCGGAGCGCAGGTTGGGGCCGATCTCCTCACGGAAGGTGTCGCCCTGCCGCTCATCGGGGATGAGCACCTGCACGTAGTCCGCGCGGCGGACGGCCTCGGCCACAGGCAGCACCTCGAAGCCGTCCCGCTTGGCCTGCTCGGTCCGGCGCGCCCCGGCCTGAAGCCCGACCACGACCTTCAGGCCGGAATCGCGCAGGTTGCAGGCCTGGGCACTCCCCTGGATGCCGTACCCGAGGATGGCGATGGTCTTCCCGGAGAGGCGCGCGAGGTCGGCGTCCTGGTCGTAGTAGATGCGTGGCAAGTGTCTGGGCCCCCCTCAATCCTCAGAGAATGGCGGCGCATCTTCCGCAGGGTGGCGGCGGGCCGGCCGGGCCGGAAGCCGCGCCGACGGGCGGGGCGCGGGCTCAGGCGTACGAGTCCCCCACATCGGTCGGACGCGGTTCGGCGGCGGCCACGGCGCTCCCCAGCGGGGCACCCACCGGGGCACTCATGGGGGCCGGGCCCCGAGCCAGGGCGACCGCGCCGGTCCGGGCAACCTCCAGCAGCCCGTAGTCCGCCAGGACCTCGAGCAGGGCACCCACCTTGGCCTCGTCGCCGGTCAGTTCGACCATCAGCGACTCCTTGCCGACGTCGACCACCTGGCCACGGAACACGTCGACGATCTGCATGATCTCCGAACGGTGCCGCGGCGCGGCCCGCACCTTGATCAGCGCGAGCTCGCGGCTGACGGTGGCCTCGGGGACCAGGGCCTCCACGGCGATGACGTCCAGGAGCTTCTGCATCTGGCCCAGCATCTGCTCGCGCATCCGCAGGTCCCCCTCGACGACGATCGTCATGCGGGAGACGCTGGGATCCTCGGTGGGGCCCACCGCCAGGCTTTCGATGTTGAAGCCCCGGCGGCTGAACAGCCCCGCCACACGGGCCAGGACCCCGAAGTGGTTCTCCACGAGCGCGGCGAGGGTATGGCGCACCGGGCCACCGCCTCCTTCCGGCGGGGGGCACCGACCGGGCCGGTCGCTCCTCCGCCTGAGATCCTTCGGGACATGCGCCGATGTGGCCCCGTGCGGTCCGACTGAGACCCAGCCCGGACGGGATGGGACAGGGGGCTCCCCCACCGGGGCAGCAAAAAAGCCACCCGCACACCCCGTCGATTCCTCGACGCAGGGGCGATGGCTCGCTGTACCACCCTGGTTCGTCGCCGCCTCACGGCGGCCGACCTCGCGCCCTCCCGTCCCGTGGGACGAGAGGAGCCCGGGGATAACGGCCCCGCGGCGCATGACGCGCCTGTCGGCCGGATCGGGCCCCGCGGCCGGCACCGCTGGACCCCATCTGCTCAGGGAGGAGTTCTGGCCGTCGACGCACCGGCTCGCACCTAGGCGGCACTGGCACCGCCACCGCCGGCTCTCTGCAGCGCCCTCCGGCCGTACTGCTTCCCGTCCGCGCGCAACCCGAGCGAACACCGCAGGCGCCCGCCCCCGCATGATACCGGGAGCACAGGCCAAGCGCAAGACCCGCCGCTCCGGGGAGTCGGGGTGGAGGCCCCCCCTGGGGCGGGCCCTCCACCCTCCACGGCGGCGAGGCGCGGCCCGAGCCCCGAGCGCACGGCCCCCCCTGCGGACCCCGGGCGGCGCCAGTCCGCCGCCGGGTGAAGTCGTTCTCCGTGAAGCGCTTGGGCCACAACCGTCTCCCGCCGCAGGCCCAAGTCGCGGCGTACGTAGGCGACGCACCTGGTGGCCACGGGCGGTTCGGGGCGGCCGCCCTCTCGCCGCCCTTCTGCCACAAGCCCCAACTGGCCGAGGGCGGACCGCGGACGCGGCGACCACCACTTCGCCCTGTGGGCCGTCTAGTCGAAGGGCCCCCTCCGGAAGGACGCCACCCTTGGTCCCACCGCCGGCGCCAGGAACGGCCCCCCTGCCGCCGAAGCCCGACGGCGCGGGCTCTGGGAGGGGCCCGGGGCAGGGGGCCCGGGGCAGGGGGCCCGGGGCAGGGGGCCCGGGGCAGGGGGCCCGGGGCAGGGGGCCCGGAGCAGGGGGCCCGGAGCAGGGGGCCCGGGGCAGGGGGCCCGGAGCAGGGGGCCCGGAGCAAGCCTCTGGAGCAGGTCGCGCAGTCGCGCAGTCGCGCAGTCACGCAAGGAACTCTGGAGAGGGGTGCTGCGCAATGTCCGCCGGCGAGCAGGAGAGGGTCGCCCCATGGTTCGCCCACGACCGGTTCGGTCTGTTCATCCACTGGGGGCTGTACGCCATGCCTGGCCGCCACGAGTGGGTCAAGAACCGGGAGCGCATCCCGGACGAGGAGTACCAGAAATACTTCCTGCGCTTCGACCCCGACCTGTACGACCCGGAGGCGTGGGCACGCGCCGCCAAGGGCGCGGGGATGAAGTACATGGTCGTCACCTCCAAGCACCACGAGGGCTTCTGCCTCTGGGACTCGTCGCTGACCGACTACAAGGCCCCCAACACCCCGGCCCGCCGCGACCTCCTGCGGCCGTTGCTGGACGCCTTCCGCGCCGAGGGGCTGAAGGTCGGCCTCTACCACTCCCTGATCGACTGGCACCACCCGGACTACCCCGTCGACGGGCTGCACCCCCAACGCGACGACGTCGCCTTTCGGGAACGGGAACGGGGCCGGGACATCCGGCGGTACGCCGAGTACCTGCACGGCCAGGTGCGGGAACTCCTGACCGGCTACGGGCGGATCGACTACCTGTGGTTCGACTTCTCCTACCCAGGCAGTGATTGGGGCTGGTCCAAGGGCAAGGGACGCGACGACTGGCAGTCGGAGAAGCTGGAAGCGCTGGTGCGGGAGCTGCAACCGGACATCGTGCTCAACGACCGGCTGGACCTGGGACGCGGGGTGCGCACGCCGGAACAGTACCAGCCCCGCCGCAGCAAGCCCGGCGAGTACCGGCTCTGGGAAGCCTGTCAGACGATGAACGGCTCCTGGGGGTACGACCGGGACAACCTCGACTGGAAGCCGGTGGACCTGCTCCTCCGCATGCTGATCGACTCCGTCAGCAAGGGCGGCAACCTCCTGCTCAACGTCGGGCCCACCGGGCGCGGGGAGTTCGACCCCCGTTCGCTGGCGCGGCTGGAGGGGATCGGGCGGTGGTTGCGGCCCCACGGGAGGTCGATCTACGGCGCGGGGATGAGCGAGTTCCAACCGCCCGACGACTGCCGCTACACGCAGCGGGGCGATCGGCTCTACCTGCACGTCTTCTCCTGGCCGTTCCGCAGCCTGCACCTGGAGGGGCTGGCGGGGCGGGTGGCCTACGCGCAGTTCCTCGGGGACGCCTCGGAGGTCCGCTATCGCGAGCACCCCCAGGACGGGGTCCTCACCCTCGACCTGCCGGTCCAAAGGCCCGATGTCGCCGTCCCGGTGGTGGAGCTGTTTCTGCGCTAGGACCGCGCGGCCCGCGGGGGGTGGGCGGGGCACGCCCCGCCCACCCCCGCCGCGGGGCTACTGGGGGCGCGGCGCCTCCCATTGGGTGTGGAAGCTGCCCGGGCGATCCGTACGCTCGTAGGTGTGGGCACCGAAGAAGTCGCGCAGACCCTGCAGCAGATTGGCCGGCAGGCGCGCCGAGCGATAGGCGTCGATGTAGCTGAGGGAGGCCGCCGTGGCGGGCACGGCGATCCCGGCGGCGATCGCCGTCGTGACCACGTGGCGGCAGGCCTCCTGGTGCGTCGCGATCACATCGCTGAAGTAGGGATCGAGCATCAGGTTCTGCAGCCCCGGCTCCCGTCGGTAGGCGTCCTGGATGCGGCCCAGGAGCTGGGCCCGGATGATGCAGCCGCCCTTCCAGATGCGCGCGATCTCGATGAGGTCGAGGTCGTAGCCGTGCTCCTCGGAGGCGGCGCGCAGCATGGCCAGACCCTGCGCGTACGAGGCGATCTTGGAGGCGTACAGGGCCTGGGCGACGGCGGCGATCAGGCGCTGGCGCGCCTCCCCGCTGAGGGTCGCTCGCGCTTGGGGACCCGCGATCCGGGTGCTGGCCTCTACGCGCTCCTCCTTGCGGGCGGAGATGTTGCGCGACCAGAGGGCGGCGTCGATCGTGGGGATGGCCACCCCGAGGTTCAGGGCCTCCTGCGAGGTCCACTTACCGGTGCCCTTCTGCCCCGCCTTGTCCAGGATCAGGTCCACCAGCGGCCGCCCCGTGTCGGGATCGGTGTGGGCCAAGACCTTGCTGGCGATCTCGATCAGGTAGGAGTCCAGTTCACCCCGGTTCCACTCCGAGAAGATCGCCGCCAGTTCCGGCGCCGTAAGGCCCCCGATCTGGGAGAGGACGGCGTAGGCCTCGCAGATCAACTGGATGTCCCCGTACTCGATGCCGTTGTGCACCATCTTGACGTAGTGGCCGGCGCCGCCCGGCCCGATGTACGTGCAGCAGGGCCCGTCGGCCACCTGGGCCGCCACCTTGGTGAGGATCGGCTCAAAGGCGGCGTAGGCGTCGCGCGGGCCGCCGGGCATGATCGAGGGGCCCCAGAGCGCCCCCTCCTCCCCGCCGGAGATGCCGGTGCCCAGGAAGTGAAACCCCTTGGCGCCGAGGATGCGCACCCGTTCCTCCGTGTCCGGGAAGAAGGAGTTGCCGCCGTCCATCAGGCAATCCCCCGGCTCGAGGTGCGGCAGCAACTGGTCGATCATGTCGTCCACCGGCGCCCCGGCCTGCACCATGACGATGATCCGGCGCGGCCGCTCCAGCGCCGCGCAGAACTCCGCCATCGTCCGGTACCCCTGCATGCCCTTGGCGCCCTGCGCCGGGCCCTGCAGGAGCGCCTCGGTGCGCGCCCAGGTCCGGTTGAAGACCGCGACGGAGAAGCCGTTCCGTTCGATGTTGCGAGCGAGGTTGGCACCCATGACCGCGAGCCCGACGACGCCGACCTGATGCTTGGGCAAGGAATCCCCTCCTGTGGCGGATGCGCCTGCCGCTGGCGGGCGCGGCCACGCCGGGTCCGCGTCCGGCGCGCCCGCCGAACCGGAGAGAACCGCCGCAAACCGTCGGCCCGGGGGACGGACCGGACGCTCCTGATTCGGACGATGCCGCCGCAAGAGTCCGCTCTTGCGGCACCGTCTGCGGATGCTGGGGCCCGCGTTCCTCGCGACCCGCCACCCCTTGTGGTTGGGGGGCGCCTGCGGCTGTTCGCGGCGACGGGCCCGGAAAAGGCCCGAGGCGGCGCGAGGCAACGGGCCCACCCGGCGAGGACCGCCGTCCATCATAGCCTTCCCAGGGGGCGAGTCCAAGGTGGGCGCGGAAAAAGCCGGCAAGGCCCTCCGCGGGACCGCGCCGACCCGCCGGACGCCCCTGGGGCCGTGATGCGCGTGACCCACGGCCGGAGGGCCGCCCGGGCCCGGGGCGGCGCCCCGTGTACCCGGGGCACGTGGCTGCGGGCTCGTCGCCCCCGCCAAGGTGCAGGCGGACAGCACCGCAACCCTCCCCGCCGAGGTGCAGGCGCGCCCCGCCCAGGATGCGGTATACCGAGGTGGGGGAGTGGTTTCCGTTGCGCATCGCCCTGATCGCCCACGACAAGCTGAAGCCGGCCATGCTGACCCTGGCCAGCAGGCACCGGGAGGCCCTCGCCCGCCATCGCCTCGTGGCGACGGGCACGACCGGGAGACTGGTGACCGAGGCCACCGGGCTGCCGGTGCACTGCTACCTCTCAGGCCCCCTGGGCGGCGATCAGCAGATCGGCAGCCAAATCGCCGAGGGACGCATCGACTGCGTGCTCTTCCTGCGCGACCCCCTCACGGCCCACCCGCACGAGCCGGACGTCTCCGCGCTGCTGCGCCTCTGCGACGTGCGGGGCATCCCGGTGGCGACGAACGCCGCCACGGCGGAGGGCCTGATCTTCGCCATCGAGGGCGGCCGCTACGGACCGGTGGCCGAGGAGCCCCCCACGCCCTGACCGGAGGGGCGGACAGCCCGTGGCGCAGGCCCCCCGCGACGGCCGGTCGGCCTCGCGGACCGGGGACGATGCCCGGCCGTCCCCACGGGACGGACGCCGCCTCGGCTGTGAGGCCGAAGTCGGGGCCGGCCTCGACTCCCGCCTCGACTCCGGCCTCGACTCGAAGGAAACCGGGCTGGAAAGGCTAATTGGGCGGAAGCGGCAGTGGACGCCCGGGCCCCCGGGGCCAGGGGCATCGCGCAATCCGTCGGGACGAACCCGGGCGCTGGTGGCCGCGCTCAGCCGCCGCACCCCGCCGTTCTTCGCGCCCAGCACCACGCCTGCGCCCGGCGGCCGGCGCCGCCGGCCCCGCTGCCTCCTTCGCCCCGGCCCCCGTCGCGTCCCGGTGCACGTCCCGGGTCCGGCCCGACGGGCCAGAGGACGGGCCGCGAGCGGCGCGGGGACGGGGCACCGGGAGAGCCCGACCCACCCGTCCGCTGGTCTCCTTGGCGCATGCGTCCCGGGGTCGTGCCGCCGACGTCGCCCTGCGGGGGTCGGCGTCGCGTCGGCGCGGGCCGTCCGGCCCTGGCGCCTCGAAGCCTTTCAAGCCTGGGCCTGTTGAGTTTTGCCTGTTTGAGGAGGCGAGCCGATGCCCGGCATCGTGATCTACGGGGGCGAACTCGGTGGAATCGCGGCAGCGCTCTCGGCCGCCCGCCGCTCGCCAGCCGGAACCGATGTCTCACTGGTGTTTCCCGAGGGCGCGCCCGGCGGCATCGCCACCGTCGGTGGCCACTGCGCGTGGGAGCGGCGCCCGTGGACGCACGGGAACCGGCGGGCCGACCCACAGGGGGGCAACTTCGCCGTGTGGCTGCAGGAGCTCGGGCCTGTGTACCGCCCGGGGTCCCTGGCGGCGGCCCTGGGCGAGGACCTCGCTGCGGCCGGGGTGCACGTCTATCCCCGCCACGAGATCGAGTCGGTCCTGCCGGTCGCGGTCGGCGCCAAGCCCGCTGCCCGCACGCGCAGCCGGAAGCCCCGGTCGGTGCCCCTGGGGGCGATCGGCGCCCTGCGGCTGCGCCCGCTGGAGCAGGGGGACCAGGGCCCCGTCCTGTCAGCGAGCGCCGACGCCGTGGAGTTGGCGGGCAGCGTGTTCGTGGACGCCTCGGCGACGGGGCGCCTCGCGCGCCTGACCGGCCTCCCCACCAGCGTCGGGCGCAGCGATTGGAACGCCGACGGCCGCCAGATGGCCGCCAGCCTCATGCTGGCCATCGAGGGCCTCGACTGGGACGCGCTGCTGGCCGCCCGCGACCCGGCGGACAAGGCCGTCTGGGGGACGACCACGGAGACCTCCCCGGACGGCCCGCACCGCACCTTCTGGGGCGGCGCCCACGTGGTCACCCAGGACCCGGTCCTGGCCGCCTTCACCGAGGCCCACCCCGGCTTCCGGCTGGGGGCCCCGCGGGCCTGGGAGGAGGAACGCGGCGTCTTCTGGCTCTCCGCCCTGCACGCCTATAACGTCGACGGCCGGCGGCGGGCCTACGACGCGGGGACCGAACGCGACTGCGAGCCGGTCACGATGATGTCCCGCGATGTGGACACGGTCCTCGAGGAGGCCCGCGGGCTGGCCGGCTCGGGGGACCTCCTGGGGGCGCTGCGGCGCTTCCCCGGCCTGGAGGGCGTGCGCGTCGTCGAGGTGGGTGGGGGACCGCGCACCGGTGAGGTGCTGCTGCTGCGCGAGACGCTCCACGCCCTGGGGCCCAAGCCGGACCGCTTCGCGCTCACGGTCGAGGACCTCACCGGGGCCGGGGTCGGCGCCCAGGACGGGCTGGATCAGCGCCATCGCGCCCGGCGCATCGGCCTGGGCTTCTCCTGGCTGGAGAGCGCGGGCTATACCGAAGGGGAGGTCCTGCGGACCACCGCGGCCGCCACCAATCCGGCCTACCTGCCCCTGGACGCCATCCTCTGCCCCCCGGTGACCAACCTGCTGGTCCCCGGCTATGCGGCCCGGATCGAGTCGCGCGCCTGGTGGGCCATGCGCACGGCCCCCAATCAATGCGTGCTCGGCGACGCGGCCGGCGTCGCCGCCGCCTTCTCGGCGCGCGAGGGCATCCCGGTCGTCCGCTTCGGCAACGCCGAGGTCGCGGCCATTCAGAACTGGTTGGTCGGGGAGGGGGCCGTGCTCGACAAATGGTAGTCGGGGCGGGCAGCGGCGCCCCGCCGCTGCCCGCCGGCTCCGAATGCCCCGGGCGGCTATAGCCATGGGGACCGCCTCCGCCAGCGGGACACTTTGTCCGCAGCCGCATACCATACCGCGCGGGGCCGCGCACCCGACGCCCGAAAGGGAGGGAGCACGGAGCCATGGCCATCGAGCGCGACCCAGACTGCGGCACGTCGTTCCACCGCCAGGTCCATTCCCGGATCAACGCAACCCTTGTGGTCGAGTTGTCGGCCAACGACACGACCAAGATCGGCAGGCTGGTCGATGTCGACACCGGGTCTATCACCCTAGCGGTCACAGGCACCGCCGGCACGGGCGGCGTAGGCGGCCCCGGCCGCGCGCCGATCCGCCTGGCCTATGTCCCGTTGCGCCATATCGTCTCCGTCGTCGAGAGCTGACGCCGCGGCCAAGCCGGGGGGTGCTGCGCGAGGAACCGCGCGCGGCAGCCCCCCGGCCGGCTCCCTGCGCTCCACCACCCCCGCGGGAGGGCCCGGCGAGCCAAGGGGCCTGGCCGCGTCCCGCCCCCCGCTTGCACGCGAGCCTCACGACCGGCGCAAGTCCGGCGCCGGGAGCCCCGGCCCCCAAGACCCGCCGGCAGCCCCCCGCCCTCCGACCTTCCCCGTCCGCCCGAGGTCCCCGAGCCGCCGCGCGGCACCCGTTGGTCAGACCGGGATGGGGCGTGGGAACGGACCGCATCGCGCACCCCCCCGGTCGGGGGCCGCATACAGTAGCCGCGACCGGGCCCGGCTTCCCGAGTCACCGGCCCCGCCCAGCATCCATCGACCGCAGCGAGTCGCCCGACCCGGCGAGGCCTCAGAGGCCTCAGCCCAGGCGTCTGCGGCGTGAGACCACCCCGCTGCATCCCAGCCGCCCACCGCCCGGCGGCGCGGAGGGACACAAGACGTGGAGGGACGCTACCTGCTCGGCGCGACCCCGCTGGAAGACGCCTGGCGCTTCCTCCATCACCAGTACGGACTGACGCTCGAGCGCTCGGAGCTGCAGACCCGGATGGAGGAGGCCGACGGCCTCCGGCGCGCGCGTCCCCCGCTGGCGGCCGCCGCGGCCGAGCCCCTGCCGGAGTGGCGGGAACACCTGGAGGCGGTGGCCGCCCGCCCGCTCTTCCGCACCCTCTTCCAGGGCCAAGCGTGGCGCTTCGCGGCGGTGCCCTTGACGGGCCTGATCAGCGTCCAACCGCACCTGGACTTCAGCCACGCCCAGCGGCGCGTGGGAGCGGCGCCATCGCTCGCCGCGGCCCTGGAGCTTTGCCTCCCCGTACAGCCGGAGGCCTTTGAGCTCTGGGGAGGGATCGCCGAGGGAGATCCACCAACGGCGTCCTTCTTCACGCGGGACCCCAACGTCCAGATCACCGCCGCGCGCATGGAGACGCAGCCCCTGCGCATCACCTTCACCATCGGCAAGACCGCAGTCTTCGTCCAGGTGATCCGCCTGGGCGGCCGCCTCTACCTCAAGAACGGCACGCATCGCGCCGTCGCCCTCGCCGCCGCCGGCCTGCGCCTGCTGCCCTGCGTCCTGGTCGAGGCCCCCGACGCCGACGCCCTGCCGCGCCTGCTGCCGCTCCCCACGCTGACGGCCCCCTCCCCTCCCCTCGTCGTCGACTTCCTGACGCCGGGGCTCCATCTCTCCTTTCCCTGGACGGATCGAGTCAAGTTCATCCGCCTCGTCCCCGAGACGTTCGCCGCCATCCTTCCCGAACCCCTGGAGTGCTGAGGGGAGGTGCGCCCCGTGGCCGACGCCCTGGGGGCCCGGAGCGTCCCTGGAGGAGGCAGCGGCCTCCCGGACGCGAATCCGGGCGTGGGGGCTGCCAAAGAGGGCTTGGCAGCCCCCGTCCTATCCCTGGCCGCCGCTGGCCCGCCAGTCCTCAAAGGCCCCCCGCGCCTGGTCGACGATCGCCTCGGCGCGGGCCCGGGGCAGGAAGGCCCCCGTGCTGACCTTCTTCCCCTCCAGATTCTTGTAGGAGGAGAAGAAGTCCGTCAGCTCCTTGGCGAAGTGGGGGCCGAAGTCCTCGATGCTCTGGATGTGGTCGTAGCGGGGGTCGACGGCGCAGACGGCGAGGATCTTGGTGTCGTCCTCCCCCTGGTCGACCATCTCCATGGCGCCGATGATGCGGGCGGGCACGATGCAGCCCGGGAACGTGGGCACGCTCATCGCCACAACGATGTCCAGAGGGTCGCCGTCGGCCGCCCGCGTGCCGGGCACGAACCCGTACTCCGCGGGGTAGGCGAGCGCCGAGTACAGCACGCGGTCCAACCGGAGACGCCCGTGCTCGACATGCTCGTACTTGCAGCGGCCACCCTGGGGGATCTCGATCACGCAATCGGTCACCACGGAGCAGACCTCCATCCCTTGCCCGACCCTGAGCCCGGCCCGGCCCCGGGGCAAATCGGGCGGGGCAGATCGGAGACGCCGGAGCAGTCGGAGGGGCGGCCCCCCGCCGCGCCCGTCGTGTCCAACCGCCACTGCGCGACACAATCAGTCGCTGACGGTATCGCAGCGGGCCCGGGCCTGTCCAGTGCGCTGCCCGGGAGGGTGCCGCGGAAAGCCCCGGGCGGCCCTGAACCACAAGGGGCGGTCGGCCAGGGGCACTCGGGACACAGCGTCCGGAGGACGGTCCCGCAGACGTGGGCTCTTGCGGCACCGTCCTGGGGCGCAGGAGCGCGCGCGGTGCGCGCCGTATCCGGACGTGGGGACCAGGCGCGGCGCGCCTCGCCCGGTCCGCGCGCGCGGGCGCCGGGGCGCGCGGACCGCCAGCGCCGGCCGCAGTTCCGGAAGCCCAGACGAGCGCAGGGCAAGCGCACACAAAGGGGGCCCTCTGCCGGATGCCACGCCTCTCGGCCTTCCCCAAGTGCTTCATGGATGAGTTGTGCGTCACGCGGACGATGAGCCTGTTGCAGTGGATCGACCTGGCCGCCACCCTGGGGGTGGACGGGCTGGAGCTGTACCCGGGATTCTTCGCCTCGCTGGATGCCGCCTACCTGCGCGACGTGCGCGCCCGCCTGCAGACGCATCACCTGGACATGCCGATGTACTGCTACTCCCCCGACTTCACGCACCCCGATCCGGCGCTCCGGCGGGCCGAGGTGGAACGGCAGCGGGCCGCCATCCGCCTGGTGGCGTCCTTCGAGTCCCCCCCGCCCCGCACGTGTCGCGTCCTGTCGGGCCAGCGCCGCCCCGGGGTGTCCGTGGAACAGGGCGTGCGCTGGGTGCGCGAGTGCATCGAGGCCTGCCTGCCCGACGCGGAGCGCCACCAGGTGATCCTGGCGATGGAGAACCACTACAAGGACAACTACTGGCAGTACCCGGAGTTCGCCCAGCACCTGGAGGTCTTCACCCAGATCGCGCTGGCCATCGACTCCCCGTGGTTCGGCGTCAATTACGACCCCAGCAACGCCATCCTCGCGGGCGAGGATCCCCTGACCGTCCTCGCGGCGGTGCGCCACCGCGTCGTCAGCATGCACGCCAGCGACCGCTTCCTGCTGCCGGGGCACACGATCGAGGAGTTGCGCCGGATCGAGGACGCGGTGGGCTACGCCGCCATCCTGCGGCACGGCGAGGTGGGGCAGGGCATGAACGACTACGACGCCATCCTCTCCACACTGGCCGCCGAGGGGTTCGACGGGTGGATCTCGCTGGAGGACGGGATGAACGGCCTGGAGGAGATGCGCCGCTCGGTGGAGTTCCTCCGGACCAAGGTGGCCCGGCACTTCCCCTGACGGTCGGCCAGGGGGGAGGGGGGCCCCCCGCTACACGAGTTGGCGGATGTCCCCCACCCGCCGGGTGACGTGGATGCCGTCCAGGTACTCGGCTAGGGGCACGGCGTGTTTACGCGTGACCCCGAGCACGTCCCGCAACTCGGCCACGGTCGCCTGGCCCCGCTGGCGCAGGAAGGCCCGTACCCGCTCCGCGGCGCCGGCGACGGCCGCGGCCCCGAAGTACAGGCCGGGATCGACGCGCACCAGCCGTCCGGCCTCGACCAGGTGGGCGAGGAACTCGGCGGGCCCCTCCTCGTCCGCGGAGAAGCCCGCGGCGGCCAGCGCCTCGCCGACGGACGGGGGGGTCAGCCCCGCCGCCTCCAGGGCCGTCACGAGCCGGTCCGCGACGGCGGCGAGCCCCGCGGGCAGTTCCGGGGCGAAATCCGGCAGGGCCACGCGCTCCCCGTCCACCCGCACCGCCCGCTCCGCCGTCCACTCCGCGACGACCGCGGCCATGGACCGCGCGTCCAGACTCGGCAGCACGGCGTGCCGCAGTTCCTCCCGGGGCATGCCCACGCGCAACGGGTGGCGCCGGTGATAGGCCGTCAACTCCCCCTCCACCCGGGCCCGGAGGTCGTGCCAGGCGCCCGTCGCCAGGTACAGGGGGGCGTCGCCCACCACCCGCACGCGCCCGTCCGCAGACAGCGCCCCCAGGGCGGCCGTCGCCTCCTCACGCGGCAGGCCCGTCCGGCGGGCGGCCTCCACCGCGCCCACCGGCTGCGGCCCGCGCAGGGCGGCCAGCAGGAGGTCCAGCGGATCGCCCCGCTCCGCGAGCGCCAGGGCCTGCAGGTCCTCTTCCCGGTACCGGCGGTAGCGGCGCCCCGCGTCCAGGACCGCGCCCCCGGCCACCGTGGCCATCGGGCTGTACGAGCGCACGATGAAGCGGTCCCCGCGGGCGGCGGCCACCGGGCGCTCCAAACGGAGCAGGGCCCGGGCGCCGGCGTGCGCCTCCAGGGCGTCTCCCTCCAGCAGCGTCAGCCGGCAGAGGGCCTCCGCCGTGCCGAGGTGCAGGTGGAGCCGCTGGCCGTGCCGCAGCGGCTGGCCCAGGGCGTGGAGCCGCACCGCCAGCACGGTCTGGGGGCGGAGGCTCCCGGGGGTGGCCAGGACATCCCCGCGGGTCACCCCCTGCCGCTGGCCACCGCCGAGGTTGACGGCCACCCGCTGCCCGGCCCGGGCGTGGGCCACCGGGCGGCCGTGCACCTGCAGGCCCCGCACGCGCAGGGCCTCCCCGGCCGGCAGGAGTTCGACCCGATCCTCCAGAGCCAGGTGCCCGGACGTCAGGGTGCCGGTGGCGACGGTGCCGAAGCCGGAGACGGAGAAGACCCGGTCCACCGGCAGCCGGGCGAAGCCTCGGTCCTGGTGCCCCTCCACCCCGGCCAGGCCCAGATCCAGGGCCAGCCGCAGGTCGTCCAGGCCTTGGCCGCTCACCGAGGAGACCGGCAGCAGGGGGGCGTCGGCCAGCGCCGTGCCCCGCAGCAGGGCGCGCACGTCCTCGGCGGCCAGCTCCAGCCAGGCCGGCTCCACCAGGTCCGCCTTGGTCAGCGCGACGACGCCGCGGGAAACGCCCAACAGCAGCGCGATGTCCAGGTGTTCGCGGGTCTGGGGCATCACCCCCTCGTCAGCGGCGACGACCAGCAGGCAGAGGTCGATGCCGCTGGCCCCCGCGACCATGTTGCGGATAAACCGCTCGTGCCCGGGCACGTCGACGATCGCCGCCTGGCGCCCGGATGGCAGCGTCAGTTCCGCGAACCCCAGGTCGATGCTGATGCCCCGCTGACGCTCCTCGGGCAGGCGATCCGTGTCGACGCCGGTCAGCGCGCGCACGAGGGTCGTCTTGCCGTGATCGACATGCCCCGCCGTACCGATGATTCCGGGGGCGCGCACGGCGCCCTCGCCCGGCCCGCCGGGAGCCGCGAGGGCGCCCCCGGCCCCCTTGCCCGGCACCCGCGCCATGGCCATCCCCCCTCTGGGCCCCGCTGCCTCGGCGCGAAGCGACTTGCGCCCAGACGGCCCGGGAGCGTGCGCGCACCCCCCGGGGCCCGCCGCCGGCGAACGCCGC
>DAHWHV010000358.1 GCA_027335545.1 Clostridia bacterium | reverse complement strand
GAGCCCCGCGCCCCCGCCGCGGACGGGCCCCGGCATAGCGCCGCCGCGGCCCGCGGTCCCGGCCGGTAAGGCGTCCAAGCGCGCCGCGGCCGCCCCGGCCCTGGCAGTCGCGGCGCGCCGTCCACCGGCCCGCTCGCTCGGCGATCCGTTGCCGGCGGTGATGCGCATGCCCGCGCGCGAGGTGCGGCGGGTGCTCGAACACGGCCTGCGCACGGGCATCCCCGTGCGCGCGACGGAGGCCGGCGGGGACGTGCATGTCCTCACGGTGGCCGCCCTGACGGGCGAGCTTGTGGTGGGGAGGTGCAGCCGCTGCGGCGCGGAGCACCGGCTCCCCCTGCGGGGCCTGGCGGCGGCGGTGCGCGCGTGACGGCCCGGCCGGCCGCCGCCCCGCTGGCTACTCCTGCATGTGCCGCGCCAGGAATCCCGCCGCGGTCTGCGTGAGCTTCTCCTCCAGTTCTCCGAAGGCCACCCCCGCGGAGGTGCTGGCCAGCAACACGGCGCCGACCGGGTCTCCGCCGACGATCACCGGGGCGATGACCTCGCTCTGGAAGGGTGCCCCCCCCGGACCCGGGTCCTCGATGGTGGCCCCCACGGCCTGCTGCTCACGGGCCGAGAACACGAGGGTCTCCCGGTTGTCCATGGCTCGCAGGACGGGTTGCCCCACGCGCTTTCCCAGGAACGCGCGCTCGGGCCCCCCGGCGACGGCGACGATGGTGTCGCGATCGCTCAGCAGCGCCAGGTGCTGGGTCGTTTCGTGCAGCGAGTTGACGAGCCCCTGGGCGAAGGGGCCGAGTTCGGCGATCGCCGAGTACTTCTTGAGGATGACCTCGCCGTTTTTGTCCACGAAGATCTCCAGCGGATCCCCGTCGCGGATGTTCATGTCTCGCCGGATCTCGATCGGGATGACGATACGCCCGAGGTCGTCGATGCGTCTGACGATCCCTGTGGCCTTCAACCGCTTCACCCCTTCGCCGCCTGCGGTCTCCGGCGCTAGGAGGGTGCTGCAATAGCCCGCTTTTGCAGCACCCTCCTCCGGATGCTGTCCCAGCGCCTGCGTCCCACCGCCCTTGTGCTTGAGGGGGGCCGCCTGCGGCTTCTCGCACCGCCATCCTAGTAATGGCCCGAAGCCTGCTAAACGATGCAATTACGGGCCGATGCCGCGACCGGATCGGGGGCTGGCGGCCGCGCCGTCGCGGGACGGGGGCGGCGCGCGCCCCCTGCGACCCGGGGATGCTGCGCGGCGGAGCACCGCTCACCGCAGGTGAGCTTCGCTGCGCGGCGGAGCACCGCTCACCGCAGGTGAGCTTCGCTCCGCGGCGGAGCACCGCTCGCCTGCGGCGAGCTTCGCTCCGCTGCCCCGCTACGGACGCGCCGGCCCCGGAGGCAGCCCTGGTGGCACGAGGAACCAAAGAGGACTCCGGCCCAGGCGGTCGAAATTCTGGTACGATGCCCGGGTGGGCGGGGTTGGCCGGGGGGGGTTGGGCATGTCGGAGCGCGATCCGGACGACGCGGCGGTCCGCCGGGACCAGGCCACCACGCCGCTTGGGGACCCGGGCCTGACGCAGATCCTCCGCGGCCCCCACTCTGGAGAGGAACCGGTCGCCGAGCCGCCGCGCCTGGACAGCCGCGAGGTCCTGTTGCGCGTCTATCGCGCCCTCCAGGAGAAGGGTTACGACCCCATCGGTCAGATCGCGCACTACCTCCTCTCGGGCGAACCCACCTACATCACGGGTCATCAGAACGCCCGCGCCCTGATGACCCGGTTGGAGCGCGACGAGGTCATCGCCGAGTTGGTGCGCGCCTACATCACTCGCCTCACCGGCGAAGAACCCACCCGCCAGCGGGCCTGAGCGAAGAGACGCGGCGCAAACCTCTGGTTTTACCCGTGGGGGATGCACCGATCGGTTGCCGTCGCCTCCCGCCCAGCGCCGCCCACCGCCGCCCACCTGCGCCAGCGGACCCCGTGGCACGGGGCAGGGCCGCGGGACAATCCCGCGGCCCGTCGGGGCTCGCGCAGTTCAGCGACCGCGAGGCTCCGAACGGCCGGCCAGTTGCTGCTCGGCCAACTCGATCATGCGGCGGACCATGTGCCCGCCGACGGCGCCGTTCTGGCGGGAAGAAAGATCACCGCCATAGCCACCCTGCGCCTGGTAGTCGACGCCGATTTCGTTGGCCACTTCGAATTTGAGTTGGTCGAGCGCATTGCCGGCCCCACGCACGGAGGGACGGTTGGACTGCTGACCCGTAGCCACTTCACTGTCACCTCCCTCGTCGGAAGTGGCCCTAGTATGGCGGCGCCCGTCGGCCGCCTATGCCGCGAAACACTGGCGCCGATGGTCTGGGGAGCCTGCCGCGGAGCACAGCTCGCCGCGGCGGAGCACAGCTCGCCGCAGGCGGAGCACAGCTCGCCGCAGGCGGAGCACAGCTCGCCGCAGGCGAGCTTCGCTCCGCGGCGAGCTTCGCTCCGCGGCTTCGCTCCGCGGCTTCGCTCCGCGGTCAGGCCGGTTGGGGGCGGCTGCGGGCCCCCTCGGCGCGCACCGCCTCGACGACGCGTTCCGCGCCGCGTTGCAGGTCGGCCGCGCTGATGGTCAGGGGGGGCATGAGGCGGAGCACACGGCCGGCCGTGCAGTTGAGGAGCACGCCGCGCTCGCGACAGGCCCCGACGATCCGGGGTCCGAGGTCCGGGTCTCCCTGCAGTTCGATCCCCGTCATCAGGCCCACGCCCCGTACCTCGCGCACCCAGGAGCAGTCGGCGAGGCCCGTCCGCAGGAGGCGGCGCAGACGCTCGCCCGCGAGCCGACCCTGCTCCGCCAGTCCCTCCTCCTGGAGGACGCGCAGCCCGGCGAGCGCCGCCGCAGCCACGATCGGATTGCCCCCGAAGGTGCTGCCGTGGTCGCCGGGCCGCAGGGCCGACGCCCAGTCCTCGGCCGCCAGGATCGCCCCCATGGGCAGGCCCCCGCCCAGCGCCTTGCCCAGCGTCAGCACATCCGGCCGAACACCGAACTGCTCGAAGGCGAAGAGGGTGCCGGCGCGCCCCAGGCCGCACTGCACCTCGTCGAAAATCAGGCAGGCGCCGAAGCGGTCGCAAAGCTCGCGCAGCCGACGCAGGAAGGCCGTGGAGGCGGGCCGGATGCCGGCCTCTCCCTGGACGGGTTCCACGATGACTCCGGCGGTGTTGGGGCCGATCCCCTGCTCCGCGGCGGCCGCGTCGTCCCAGGGCAGCTCCCGGAAGGCGGGCAGCATGGGCCCGAACCCTTCTTGGTAGCCCCGCGTCACGGCCAGGGCGCCGTAGGTCCGCCCGTGAAAGGCGTGCTCGAAGGCCACGACCTCCAGGGCCGGCGGGCGCTGCCCCGCCTGCGCCTTGCGCCAGGCGGCCTTGCGGCAGAGCTTCAGGGCCCCCTCCGTGGCCTCCGTGCCGCTGTTGCAGAAAAAGACCCGACCGGGAAAGGCCGCCTGGCAGAGAGCCTGCGCCAATTCCAGCTGCGGGAGGGTGTGGTAAAGGTTGCTGGTGTGTCCGAGGGCCTGCGCCTGGCGCACGATGGCCTCCACGACCCGGGGGTGGCAGTGCCCGAGGTTGGTAACGCTGATCCCGCAGAGGAAGTCCAGGTAGGGCCGTCCGGCGATGTCCCAGACCGTGCTGCCCGCCCCGCGCGCCAACACGACCGGCGCCCGGGCATACGTCTGCATGATATAGGCGCGGTCCGCCGCCAGCGCACCCCCGTCCTCGGGCCGGGTCGCTGCGGCGGCCGCCGCAGCCGGACCCGGAAAGAGGGTCCCCGCGCCAGGCCCTCCCGCGATCGCCCGCCCCAATGCCCCCGCGCACCGACCATCCACGATCCAGGCGGCACCCGCGCCGGAAGCGACGGCCCGCAGGCAGGCCTCCACCTTGGGACGCATCCCGCCAGTGACGATCCCCGCCGCGATCAGCCGCTGGGCCTCGTCCGCGCTGCAGCTCGCCAGTGGGGCATCCTCCCCGGGCACCAGGAGCCCGGGCACGTCCGTGACCAGGCAGAGGCAGTCCGCGCCGCAGGCCGCGGCGATCTCCGCGGCGGCGTCGTCGGCGTTGACGTTCAGGGGGGTCCCGTCCTCGGCCGCGGCCACCGAGGCCACCACGGGGAGGAAACCGGCCCTCTGCAGATCGGCGAGCACCTCCGTCCGGACGGCGGTCACCGTCCCCACCAGACCGAGGTCGACCGGCAGCCCCGCCGGGTCCAGCCGCCGCAAGGGCTCCGCTTGCAGCAACCCGGCGTCGCGCCCACCCAGGCTGACCGCGCGGGCCCCGGCCGCCGTCAGCTGCCCGGCCAGACCCTTGCCCACGCGCGCCAGGGCCATCTCCGCCACCGCCACCGTGTCCGGATCGCTGTGGCGCAAGCCGTCCACGAAGCGCGGCGCCAGGCCGACGCGCCGAGACCACTCGCTGATCTCCGGCCCGCCCCCGTGCACCACGACCACCCGGTGCCCGGCCTGCCACAACTCGACGATGTCCGCGATCACCGGGGGGACGCCCCCTCCGGCGGCCACGGCCGCCCCACCGATCTTGACGACGACGGTGCGTGGTCCGGCGGACATGGGCAGGCCCTCCTCTGGGGTGTGCGGGATGTGCCGGGGCCGCGCCCGGGGCGCAGCCGCGGCTCACATGCATAACTATGCACAGATCGAACCCGACAAGGGACCTCAGCGGACGAAAACACGCGCCGCCGCCCGGCCGAGGTCCGCATAATTATACCGCGCGTTGGGATGGGCGCAAGCGCTTCGCGACAGGACCGGACGGACTGGGGTCAGGGGAAGACACCGATCCCGGGCAGCCCACTGCCTTCGTCCAGGCCGAACATGCGATTGAGGTTTTGGATGGCCTGGCCGGCGGCGCCCTTGCCCAGGTTGTCGATTGCGGCGGTGAGCACCGCGCGTCCCACCTCGGGGTCCACCCGGAGGGCGACCTGCCCGACATTGGTGCCGACGGTGGCCTTGGTCGCCGGCAGGCCGTGGTCGAGCCATTGCACGAAGGGCTCCTCGGCGTAGGCCTGCCGGTAGCAACCCGCCAGGCGCTCGCCCGTCCAGCCCGGCGCCAGCCGGGCGTAGCAGGTGGCCAGCAGGCCGCGACTCATCGGCACCTGGTGGGGGCTGAAGGAGAGGGTGACGGGACGCCCGGCCGCCAGGGCCAACTCCTGCCGCATCTCCGGCGTGTGGCGATGCTCCCCCGCCAACTTGTAAGGCCAGAGGTTCCCGTCGGCCTCCGCGAAGTGCGCGGACAGGGCGAGGCCGCGCCCGGCACCGGTCACGCCGGACTTGGCGTCGATGAGGATGTCCTCGGGCGAAACGGCCCCGGCGCGCAACGCCGGCCAGAGCGCCAAGAGAGCCGCGGTGGGGTAGCACCCAGGGTTGGCGACCAGGGCGGCGCCGGCGATCTCGGCCCGGTGGAATTCCGGGAGACCGTAGACGGCCTCCCGGAGCCAGCCCGGCGCCGAGTGGGCCCCGCCGTAGAAGCGCGCATACGTGTCCGCGTCGCCCAGGCGGAAGTCGGCGCCGAAGTCGATCACCCGCACGCCGCGCTCCAGCAACTGCGGGGCGAGTTCCAGGCTCGCCCGGGCCGGGAGGGAGAGCAGGGCCACATCCGAACGCGCGGCGATGGTCGCAGGGTCCACCGCCTCCAGCACCCGCCGGCCCAGGGCACCCAGGTGCCCGTAGAGGGTGTCCAGGCGCTCGCCGGCGTGGCCGTGGGACGCCAGGAGCGCGACCTCGGCCCCGGGGTGGCCCTGCAGCAGGCGCAGCGCCTCGATCCCCGCATACCCCGTCACACCGACCACGGCCACGCGCACCACCGCAGGTCCCCCTTCGCCGCGCGCCGGAGCCCACCGCTCCGCCCCCATCAGGGCAGCGCGGCCTGCAATTGGCCGCGGGCCGCCTCCTCGGCGATGCCCCCGGGCAGGCCGCGGCTGAAGCGCCGCGTGAAACGGCCCTCGGCCTGAACGCAGCGCGCCAAGTGCTCACAGGCGCGTTCGGGGTCCACCCGACTGCCACACGTGAAGATATCGAAGGCGGCGTAACCGTGTTGGGGGAATGTGTGCACCGAGATGTGGGACTCGGCCAAAACCACCACACCGGAGAGCCCCTGCACGGGGAACCGATGGAAGGTGCTGTCCACAACGCTGGCCCCAGCGGCGGCCGCGGCACCGAGCATGGCTTCCTGCATGGACTCCAGGTCGTTGAGCGTGTCCGCCTCCACACCCCAGACGTCGAGCAGGATGTGCCTCCCATGGGTCTGGTGCCAGTCGGCCATAGAAAAAATCCCCCTTCGGCCAGCGATTCCGGCCCTTCCAGGCCGGACGGGACCATCGTTTTCGCCACGGGGGATGAGCTGAGGGCGTTTGGCGCCCTCACCCTTCTGGCGAAACTAGGTTCCTAGTTGTCGCCGCTGATTCTAGCCCCACCCCCCCCAAAGGTCAATATGACGGCGGGCGGGCAGCAGCCGTGGCCCGCGGGGCCGGGGCGGCCTCGGGGCGGCCCCCGGCAGGGCATGGGGGACGGGGTTGGACGGCCCCGGGGCCGCGCCCAACCCGCTCGGCGTGGCGTCGCGGGCGGAGACGCGGGGAGCCCCCGGGGCGGCCCCCGGCGATACGCCGGCGCCGGCCGGGGGCGGACGAGAGCCCCGGCGCTGACGGGACGGGGGGAGGCGCAGGTGCCGCGCAAGCCCCCTTGCGCGGCACCCTCTCTTCCGTCCGGCTGAGCACTGCCGCCGCGCACCAACGCAGCCGGCGCGCCGCTGACCACGGCATCCGGGAGTGGGCGCGGCGAATCTGGCTCTTGCCGCGGCCACCCAGCCAGGGGGTGGAGGCAAGAGACCCGGGGACCACGGAGACCACAGGGGACGCGTGCCGCTGCGCATATCAGACACCCGGTCGGGACGTGGGCGCTGCGTTCGCCTCCCAGTCAGGCGGGTGCCGCGCAACGCCCGAGGGAGCCCCCAGACCACGAGGGTAGGTGGACGCCGTACGCCACCACCAGACCCGGGCGTGGGCGCTGCCAAAGGGCACGTTGGCCACGCCCACCTAGTACGCCCCGCCGAGGGCCGCGGAGGTGCCGGAGGCGGCGTTCGAAGTGGCCGCTGCGTGGGTCGCCGCGGTGCTGGCGGGCGTGCTCGGGGACGTGCTCGCGGACGCGCTCGCGCCGGCCGTGGCCGCATCCATCACGGGGCCCAGGTACTGGGAGTCCACCCACCCCGTGAGCGGATGCTGCCCCGCCGCGGCTGTGAAGGTGATCTGCGACCAGTTGCCGTCCTCCCCCAGGACGTTGACCTTGGCGTTCTGCAGCAGGGTGCCGACCACCGTCCCGGTGAGGCTCGGATCCTGGCGGACGTTAAGGACCCCCGTCAACACCTGGGCCACCGGCAGGCTGCTCTCCACGATGCCGTTGTGGGCCTGGCTCTGGGGACTCCCCGAGGTCGGCGCCCCGGGGCTCAGATTCGCCAACGCCGCCTGCAACTCGCCCACCTGGGCATCGAGGCTGTCGACGCGGCTGGAGAGTTGCGAGAGCGTCGGGGCCCCACTGCCCTGCGTGAAGAGTTGACCGCACCCGGCCACCGCCGCCGTCAACCCAAGGACCAGGACAACCCCCCGCAGCCTGCCCCATCCGCGCCATCGGTGCCATGCGTTCATCGCTACGCCCCTCCCCCCGTCCGAACGGAAGGCTATGAGCGGCAGGC
>DAHWHV010000354.1 GCA_027335545.1 Clostridia bacterium | reverse complement strand
GGCGGCGCCACCGGGGCGTCGGCGCCGGGGGGTGAGGGCAGCGCCTCGTCCGGCCGCGCCGGGGGACGGTCCCCCCCTGCGTCCGGGGGCTGGGCGTCCATGCCGGTGTGTCCCCCTTCTCCTGGCGCTTGAGCGTTGGCTTCCCGTGCGTCCGCCGCGATCCTGCCGTCCGGCCCCCGCGACCAGGGTGGCGTCCCTCCAGAGGGGGCCCTGCGGCCAGCGGGCCCAGCGGGCGAGGGGATGGTGGCCCGGCCCGCGGTACGCCCACGCCGGGCTGGGGCGGGCTTGCGGCAGAAGGGCCGCCGCGACTTTGGCCCGTGGTTGGAAACGGTCGCGGCTCGCGCACTTCCCGGCGAATGCCGTCCCTCTGCCCGCCACGGGCGCTCTGACGGGGGGCCTCCGGCGGCGGAGCGGCGCCCGGCCGCTCGGGCCCGGTGGCGCACCCCCGGTGCCCACCTTCGGCCTCGGCAGCGGCTGCGGCGGAGGGTGTCCGCCACCCCCGGCCTCCGTCCGCGGCCCCGGCGTGCCTCGGGGCGGGCGCTTCACAAGGGGCTTGCCCCAACGGCCAGGACCCTGGGGTCATTGGGGGGCGCCTTGACAGAGGCGGCTGCCTTCCCTAGGATCGCCGTAAACCTTGATAATCAGATAGGAATTGGAATGTTTGCCCCGCTGCCGCCTCCCCGGGTCGCCCCCGAGCCTGGGACCAGCCCATGGCCATTCCCCGCCGCCCCACATAGCGTGGACCGCCGCGGGAGGGCCCCCGGTCCACGGCGGGGGTTCGGGGCGAGGCCAGGGACGCCTCGGAGTCGGGCCCCGGGGAGGACCGGGGCGCACGGCGTGGGCCGGTGTCCGCCGGGCGTCGCCCCGGGCGGAGACGCGGGTGTGCTGGCGGTGCGGGTCCGTCTGCGGCGCGGGCAGGGGGACGGCCAGGCCGTCCCTCCGCGTCGGCGCGCGGCCCGGGCGCGGCGACACCCGAGCCCTGCCCCGTTCCCCTCCCGCTGGGAAGGGGTTGGCCTCATGTCCGGCGAGAGCCAGGTGGCGACCGCGACGGTTCCGGCCAGGTCGACGGACCCCCGGGCGGCCGCGGAGGAGACGGCCGCGCGCGCCGCGCGGGCGCAACCCTCCGATGCCGCGGAGGAGACGGCCGCGCGGCCGGCGCGGGCGCAACCCGCCGATGCCGCGGAGGAGACGGCCGCGCGGCCGGCGCGGGCGCAACCCTCCGATGCCGCGGAGGAGACGGCCGCGCGGCCGGCGCGGGCGCAACCCTCCGATGCCCCCCCGGCCTGGGAGGTGGGCGAACTCGCCGCCCAGAACGCACTCTTTGAGCGCCGCGGCGGGCCGGCCGAGGATGTGCTCGCGTGGCTGGTGCGGCGGTATCGGTCGGATGTGGTCCTGGCGTGCTCCTTTGGGGTCGAGGACTGCGTCCTCGTGGACATGGTCAGCCGCCATGCCCCCTCGGTGGGCATCTTCTACTTGGACACCCAGCTCCATTTCCCGGAGACCTACGCCACGCGGGACCGGTTGGTCGCCCGCTACGGCATCCGGCCGATCCAGGTGCTGCCACGGTTGGATCCGGAGCAGCAGGCCGCTCGCGACGGGCCCGCCCTCTGGCGGCGCGACCCGGACGCCTGTTGCCGCTTGCGCAAGGTCGAGCCCCTGCGCGCCTTCCTCGCGCACCAGCGGGCCTGGATCAGCGGCGTGCGCCGGGAGCAGTCCCCGACGCGGGCGCATACGCCCTGGGTCGGTTGGGACGACCGCTTCGGCTTGGTCAAGGCCAGCCCGCTGGCCGACTGGACGGCGCGGGAGGTTTGGGCCTACGTGCACGAGCGGGAGGTGCCCTACAACCCGCTGCACGACGCCGGGTTCCCGAGCATCGGGTGCTGGCCGTGCACCCGTGGGGTCCGCCCTGGTGAGGACGCCCGCGCGGGGCGTTGGGCGGGCTTGGGCAAGACCGAGTGCGGGCTCCACCAGTAGACGGCGGGCGGCGCGGCGTCGGGCCGGGGCGCGTGGCCCCGGCCCGACCGGGCCGCCGGCTGCGGGGGGGAGTGCTTCCGCCCGCCGACCGGAGCCTGCCCCGATGTCCGAGGGGATGTCCGATAGGAGGTGGATCAGTTGTCCGAAGATGCCAGTCGTTTCGCAGCGACCCTGGCCCAGCAGGCCCAGCGCACGGCGGTGGAGGGGGCCCCCCCGCTCCTGGGGCTGTCGGTGCCCCACGGGGGGGTTCTCCGCCAACGCTTGCTGGACGGGGGGGAGGCCGCCCTGGCCGCGGGCCGGAGCCTCGAACTCCGCAGGCTGCCCGTGGACGTGCGCGCGGCGGCCGACCTGGAGATGATGGCGGTAGGGGCGATGAGCCCCCTGACCGGCTTCCTCGACCGCAGCGATTACGAGGCCGTGTTGCAGACCATGCACCTCGGTCCCGCCTATGGGGGGTGCCTCTGGCCGCTGCCCATCGTGCTGCCGGCGGAGGTCGAACTGGCCCGCAACCTCCGCGACGGGGAGGAGGTCGCCCTCACGCTGGGGGACACGGCCCTGGGGCTGTTGACCGTGGAGGAGGTCTTCGTGCGTGACCTGGCCCGGGAAGCCCAGACCGTCTACGGCACGACGGACCCGAGCCACCCCGGCGTGGCGGCCACGCTGGCCCAGCCGCGGGCGGCCGTCGCCGGACCGGTCAGCGTCTTCCGGCTGCCGGAACCGGCGTTTCCGGCCCTGGCCCTGACCCCCGTGCAGACGCGTGCCGCCTTCGCCGAGCGGGGTTGGCGGAGCGTGGCGGGCTTCCAGACCCGCAACCCGGTCCACCGCGCCCATGAGTACATCCAGAAGTGCGCCCTGGAAATCGTCGACGGCCTGCTGCTGCATCCCCTGGTGGGGCAGACCAAGTCCGACGATGTTCCGGCTGCCACGCGCATCGAGTCCTACCGGCTGCTGCTGCGCCAATACTACCCGCAGGACCGGGTGTTGCTCGGCGCGTTCCCCGCGGCGATGCGCTACGGGGGGCCGCGGGAGGCCGTGTTCCATGCCATCTGCCGCAAGAACTACGGCTGCACCCATTTCATCGTCGGTCGCGACCACGCCGGCGTGGGCTCCTTCTACGGCCCGTTCGACGCCCAGAACCTCGTGCGCGAGCTGGCAACGGAGATCGGCGTCACGCCGCTGGCCTTCGAGAACGCCTTCTATTGCCGCCGCTGCGGGGGCATGGCGACGATCAAGACCTGCCCGCACTCCGAGGGCGAGCGGGTGGTGCTGTCGGGGACCCGCGTGCGGGCGATGCTGCGCGCGGGGGAGACCCCGCCGCCGGAGTACAGCCGCCCGGAGGTGGCCCGCCTGCTGGCGGCGGCGATGCGCGACCAAGCGGAGTGAGGGGCAGGGCAGGGCAAGAGCCCTCTCTTGCCCTGCCCGGGATCTGGTCTTTGGGGTGCGCCGTGGCCAACGATCGCCTCCGGGCTCGGGGTCCCCGGGCCGTTGGTATCGGCGTGTCGTGCGGCGGTTGCCGTCGGTGTCTCGTCCCTCGGCTCTGCGGCCGGTTTCCCGCTGGCTCCGGCTGGTTGCCGGCCCGACGTCCGGCCGCTGTCGGCGGCCTCGGGCCGCTGTCCGGCTGGATGATGGGGGGGGCGGGTCAGTTAGAGGCCCTGCAGCTCCCTGCAGCGGCCAGATTTTGTGGCGGTGCGCCCAGACGTGCGGGAGACTGTTCGCAGCCCCCCGTGACCGACGGCCGGGCGTGATGCCCGGCGCTCTTTGGCTGAATCCGGCGGGAACCCGCCCCCCGTTGCGCGCGAGAGCTTCGACAATTTTCTGCACGCTCCTGCGCCCGACGGCGAGATTTCGTCGACAAACGTCGGCTCGGCTGCAGGGGGCGCCGTGGGCGGCGTCCGCCCCGGTCGGGCGGGGTCTCGCGGGCGCATGGCAGCGGGCGCCAGACGGCAGCCGGGCCCCGCCGTCCTGCGCCTGCCCGGCCCTGCCCCTGGGTGTCCGCAGGGCTCCCGGCCACGTCGTGCGGCGGCACCCGCGCCGGTCGGGCCCGCGCGGGGTCGTTGTGCGACCCGCGGCAGGTGGCCGACCGCGAGTGGCGCCGTTGCCGAGTCCCACCCTGCGTCGGCCGCGTCGCCGTGTGCTTGACCCGTGCCCCGGCCTGGGATAGGGTGATGGCGGCTCAGCCACCTTTAAGCACGCCCGGTGAGGCGCGCAAGGGAGGCCTGGACCGAGGTGCTCGGGGCCGACCGGCCCATGAAGGCTCCGGGGGGTGGACGCGGTCTTGCCGTGTCGGCCGCTTGGGCCGTCGCGAAGGCAGCCTCGGCGGGGTGGACCTGCGGCGCCCTCACACATGGAGGGGCGCCGTTTTTTTGTGGGTCGCCGCCAGGAGAGGGGGTCCGCGGATGGCCCTGCGCGAGAAGGCGCTGCTCCTGGACGAGGCCACGATGGGGCGCGCGCTGCGCCGCATGGCCCACCAGATCGTGGAGCGCCACGGGGGGACGGCCGGGCTGTGGTTGGTGGGCATCCGGCGGCGGGGGGTGCCCCTGGCCCAGCGGCTCGCCCGGGAGATCAACGCCTTCGAGGGCGTGCTGCCGCCGACCGGTGAGCTGGACATCACCCTCTACCGAGACGACCTGACCACCAAACACGAACAGCCCCAGGTCGGCCGCACGCAGATGCCCGGAGACCCGCGCGGTCAGAGCATCGTGCTGGTGGACGACGTGCTCTTCACGGGACGCACGGTCCGGGCCGCGCTGGACGCCCTCGTCGACCTGGGGCGGCCGTCCCAGATCCAGTTGGCCGTGCTGATCGACCGGGGCCACCGGGAGTTGCCGATCCGGGCCGACTACGTGGGCAAGAACGTGCCGACGTCGCGCCGCGAGGTCATCGAGGTCCGGCTCCAGGAGGTCGACGGGCGGGACGAAGTGGCCCTGCTCGAACTGCAGTAGGCTGGGGGAGGGAGGGCATGCGGCACCTCTGCGATCTGGACGAGTTGGAGGGGGACGCGCTCTCCGCCGTTCTGGACACGGCCGCCTCCATGGCCGAGGTCCTGGACCGCCCCATCCCCCGCGTGCCGGCGCTGCGGGGCCGGTCGGTGATGCTGCTGTTTTACGAGCCGTCCACGCGGACCCGCCACTCCTTTGAACTGGCCTGCAAGGCCCTGGGGGCCGACAGCGTCAGCCTGGCCGCCGGCAGCAGCGCCGTGGCCAAGGGGGAAACCCTGGTGGACACGGTGCGCACCTGCCATGCCCTGGGCTGCGACGCCTTGGTCCTCCGGCACCCCGCCAGCGGCGCGGCGCACCTGGCCGCAGGCTGCGGCCTCGTGCCGGTCATCAACGCCGGCGACGGCCTCCACGCCCACCCCACGCAGGCCCTGCTCGACGCCTTCACGGTGCGTCAGCACCTGGGTGCCCTGCGTGGGGTGCGCCTGACGATCGTCGGGGACATCCTCCACAGTCGCGTGGCCCGCTCGTCGGCGCGCGCCTTCGTGCGTCTGGGCGCGGAGGTGACGCTCTGCGGTCCGCCCACGGCCCTGCCGGCGGAGGCCGGCCCGGCGTTGGGCGCGCGCGTCTGCCACGACCTGGACCGGGCGCTGCGCGGGGCCGGGGTCGTGATGGCGCTGCGCATCCAGCGGGAGCGGCAGGAGGCCGGGGTGCTGCCCCAGCCGGCGGAGTATCGGGCGCGCTGGGGCCTGGATGCGCGGCGGCTGGAGGCGGCCTGCCCGGGCGCCCTGCTGCTGCACCCGGGCCCCGTGAACCGGGGCGTGGAGGTCGCCCCGGAACTCCTCGACCAGCCGCGCTCCCTGATCGACGCGCAGGTCCGGGCCGGGGTGGCCGTGCGCATGGCGGTCCTGTACCTGCTGCTCGGGGGGGGGGGGCCGGAGTGATCGCGTTGCGGGGCGGCCATGTCTGCGACCCCGGCCTGGGTTGGGACGGTCCCGGCGACCTCTACATCCGGTCCGGACGGATCGAGGCCCTCGCCCCCGCCGGCGCGGCCCCGCCCCCTGGGGAGTGGGAGGTCCGCGACTGCGCCGGGGCGCTGGTCGTGCCGGGCCCCATCGACACCCTCTGCCGCGTGCGCCTCCAGCCGGATCCCTGGCTGGAGGGCCTGGAGGGCGTGGCGGCGGCGGCGGCGGCCGGCGGCTACACGGCGATCCTGGCCTACACGGGGTCAGCGGAGGCGGCGGTCATCGCCGCGCTGGCGCGGGCGGAGTTGGCCGTCCGCCTGCACCCCGTCGCGGCGCTCACCGCGGGGGGGCGCCTCGCGGATCTGGGGTTGCTGGCCGACGCCGGGGCGGTCGCCTTCAGCGACTGGCCGGAGCCCGTGCCGGACGGCGCCCTGCTGCGGCGGGCCCTGGAGTACGCGGCCCACCTCGACCGGGCGGTGATCGTCCAAGCCGAGGACGCCGGCCTCGCGCGGGGCGGCGTGATGCACGAGGGTGCGCTGTCTTTCGCGCTCGGGCTGCGCGGCGTGCCGGCCGCGGCGGAGACGGCGGCCGTGGCGCGGGACGCGGCCCTGCAGCGTGCCTTCGGCGGGCGGCTCCACTTCGCGGCCCTCTCGGCGGCGGACTCCCTACCGCTGCTGGCGGGGGCCACGGCGGGGGTCAGCGCCTGCCACCTCTGCCTGACGGAGGCGGCCGTCTCCGGGTACAACACGGCGGCCAAACTGCGCCCGCCCCTGCGCGCCGAACGAGATCGGGCCGCCCTGCTGGCCGCGGCCCGGGCGGGTCGGCTGCTGCTGGCCTCCGGCCACGACCCGGCGCCGCCGGAGGAGAAGTCCTGCGAGTATGATTATGCAAGCTTTGGCGGGCGGCTCCTCGACGCCACGCTGCCGGCGGCCCTGGGCATCCTGGAGCCGGCGGCCTTCGTGCGTGCGGCCTGCCGGGGTCCGGCCGCGGCTTTCGGGCTGCCGGGGGGAAGCCTGCAGCGGGGCGCCCCAGCCGATGTGGCGGTCTTCGCGCGCGACGGGGGCGGGCCGGCGGGCGCTGGGTCGCCCTTGGCGGGCGTCGCCCGGCCGGTCCGGCCGGTGCTGACGGTCCTGGGCGGCCGGGTCGCCGTCTGTACGTCCTGACAGATGCATAAAAATGCAGTATGCTGGCGGAGAGGTGCAAGCCACTTGCAGGGTGTGTTGGTCCTGGAGGACGGGACGGTCTTCACGGGTGAGGCGTTCGGCGCCGTCCCAGGCGGAGACGCCGTCGGGGAGGTCGTCTTCAACACGGGGATGACGGGCTACCAGGAGGTCTTGACCGACCCGTCCTATGCGGGGCAGATCGTTTGCATGACCTATCCCCTGATCGGCAACTACGGACTCTGCGAGGGTGAGGCCGAGTCGCGCCGCCCCTGGGTGCGTGGCCTGCTCGTCCGGGAGCGCTGCGACGCCCCGAGCCACTGGGGGGGGCGCGGCGGCCTGGATGCCTACCTCCGCACGCACGGGGTGGCGGCCCTGGCGGGGATCGACACCCGTGCGCTGACGCGGCATCTCCGCCGCTTCGGCGTGGCCCGGGGGGTGCTGGCGGGCGGCGCCCCGGACGAAGCGGGCCGCGCGGAGTTGGTGGCGAGGGCTCGGTGCTGGCAGCCGGTGGGGCTGGTGCGGGAGGTTTCGACGCCGACCCCCTACGTCGTCGCCCGCGGCACCCCGCAGGTGGTGTTGGTGGACTACGGGGCCAAGGCCAACATCGCCCGCTCCCTGACGGCCCTGGGGGCCGGGGTGACGGTTGTGCCGGCCTCCTGCACGGCGCGGGAGATCCTCGCGTATGCGCCCGACGGGGTGCTCCTCAGCAACGGCCCCGGCGATCCGCGCGAGCAGCGCGAGGCCGTGGAGACCATCCGCGACCTGCTGGCCGCGGAGGTGCCGCTCTTCGGCATCTGCCTCGGTCACCAACTCCTCGGCCTGGCCCTGGGCGGCAAGACGGAGAAGATGCTCTTCGGGCATCGTGGGGTCAACCACCCCGTCATGGACCTGCGGACCGGGCTCGGGGTCATCACGACGCAAAACCACGGCTACGCCCTGCTGGCCGGGTCGCTGGACCCGCAGACGGCCGAGGTCACCCACACCAACCTGAACGATGGAACGGTGGAGGGGCTGCGCCACCGCTTCCGACCGGCGTTCTCCGTGCAGTACCACCCGGAGGCCTGTCCGGGACCCGGGGACTCCCGGGAACTGTTCGCGGAGTTCCTCCCCCTGTGCCGCTCCGGGCGCCAGGCGGTGCCCCTGGTGGCGCGCTGAGCCCAGGGCGCGGCCAGGCGCCTTGGGCTCAGCGCGCCCGGCTCCGGCGTCCGCCCTGGCCCGGGCCCGGCCTTCCGCCCGGGCCCGGCTCCGGCGTCCGCCCTGGCCCAGGCCCGGCCTTCCGCCCGGGCCCCGCTCCCCGCTCCCTGCTTTCATTCCCTGCTTTCATTCCCAAGGAAAGGCGCGGGTGGCGCGACGCCCCCGCCCAGAGATGAAGGGGGTTCCCGTGTGCCGCGGCGCTCGGACCTGAAGAAGGTTTTGGTCATCGGCTCCGGGCCGATCGTGATCGGCCAGGCGGCCGAGTTCGACTACGCCGGGACGCAGGCCTGTCAGGCGCTGCGCGAGGAGGGCCTGGAGGTCGTCCTGGTCAACAGCAACCCGGCGACGATCATGACGGATATGGAGGTGGCGGACCGGGTCTACGTCGAGCCCCTCTCGGTCGAGCAGATCGCCGTCATCCTCGAGCGCGAGCGGCCCCAGGGCCTGCTGCCCGGCCTCGGGGGCCAGGTCGGCCTGAACCTGGCCGTCCAGTTGCACGAAGCCGGCGTGCTCGACCGGTTCGCCGTCGAACTCCTCGGCACGCCCCTGCTGGGCATCCGCCAGGCGGAGGACCGCGAGCTGTTCAAGGCGACGATGGCGGCCATCGGCGAGCCCGTGCCGGAATCGGCGATCGTGCACGCCCTGCCCGAGGCCCGGGAGTTCGCGGCCCGCATCGGCTTCCCCCTGATCGTGCGGCCGGCCTACACCCTGGGGGGGACGGGGGGCGGCTTCGCGGCCGACCCGGAGGAGCTGGAGGCGGTCGTGCGGCGCGGGCTGCGCCAGAGTCCGATCAGCCAGTGCCTGATCGAGCGCTCGATCTACGGTTGGAAAGAGGTCGAGTACGAGGTGATGCGGGATGCCCGCGGCAACTGCATCACCGTCTGCAACATGGAGAACTTCGATCCCGTCGGCGTGCATACAGGGGATTCGATCGTGGTGGCGCCGTCGCAGACCCTTTCGGATCGGGACTACCAACGCCTGCGGCGGGCCTCCCTGCACATCATCGACAGCCTGCGCATCTGCGGCGGCTGCAACGTGCAACTGGCCCTGGACCCCGCCAGCGACGCGTACCATGTGATCGAGGTCAACCCGCGGGTCAGCCGCTCCTCGGCCCTGGCCAGCAAGGCGACCGGCTACCCCATCGCCAAGGTCGCCGCGAAGATCGCCATCGGCCTGACCCTGGACGAGATCCGCAACCCGGTGACGGGCACGACCTTCGCCTTCTTCGAGCCGGCCCTGGACTACGTCGTGCTGAAGATCCCCCGCTGGCCTTTCGACAAGTTTCGGACCGCCATCCGCAGCCTGGACACGCAGATGAAGGCCACGGGCGAGGTGATGGCCCTCGACCGCACCTTCGGCGGCGCGCTGCAAAAGGCCCTGCGCTCCCTGGACACCGAGGGGGACGGCCTGTCCCTGCCGGCGGCCGAAGGGCTGGAGACGCCCGCGCTGCTGGCCGCGCTGCGCCCCGGGGACGACCAGCGCCTGTTCCTGCTCGCGGAGGCCCTGCGCCGCGGCGTGACCGTCGAGGCCCTGCACGCGGCCACCTTCATCGACCCCTGGTTCCTGCGCCAGTTGGAGCGGTTGATCACCCTGGAGCAGGAGGCCCGGGGGGCGGGGCCGGGCCTGCTGCGGGACCCCGTCCGCCTGCGCCTCCTCAAGGAGTCCGGCTTCTCGGACCGGCGGCTGGGCACGCTCCTGGGGCTGCCGGAGCCCGCGGTGCGGGAGGCGCGGCTGCACGCCGGCGTCCGGCCGTCGTTCAAGATGGTCGACACCTGCGCCGCGGAATTCGAGGCCGCCACCCCGTACTACTACAGCTGCTACGACAGCGAGGACGAGGTGCGTCCGAGCCCCCGCGACAAGGTGCTGGTCCTGGGCAGCGGGCCCATCCGCATCGGGCAGGGCATCGAGTTCGACTACGGCTCCGTGCACGCCGTGTGGGGCCTGCGGGAGGCGGGGTATGAGGCGATCATCGTCAACAACAACCCCGAGACGGTCAGCACCGACTGGAGCACGGCCGACCGCCTCTACTTCGAGCCGCTGACCTTCGAGGACGTCATGAACGTCATCGAGCGCGAGCGGCCCATCGGCGTGGTCGCGCAGTTCGGCGGCCAGACGGCGATCAACCTCGCCGGGCCGCTGGCCGCGGCCGGGGTGCGCATCCTCGGCACCTCGGCGGGCGGCATCGACATGGCGGAGGACCGCGGCCACTTCGACCGGCTGCTGGGGCAGCTGGGCATCCCGCGCCCGGCCGGGGGCAGCGCCCACTCCCTGCAGGAGGCGCAGGGCGTCGCCGCGCGGGTGGGCTACCCGGTGCTGGTCCGCCCCTCCTACGTGCTCGGCGGCCGCGCCATGGAGATCTGCTACACCCCCGAGGACCTCGTGGCGTATGTCCGCAGCGCCGTGCTCGTCAACCCCGCGCACCCGATCCTCGTCGACCGTTACCTCGGGGGGCGGGAGGTGGAGGTCGACGCCGTCAGCGACGGGCGTTCCGTGCTGATCGCCGGCATCCTCGAGCACGTGGAGCGAGCGGGTGTGCACAGCGGCGACTCGATCGCCGTCTATCCGCCGCAGTCCCTGAGCCCCGAGGCCGTGGCGACGATCGAGCGCTACACGCTGGAGATGGCCCGGGCCCTGGGCGTCCAGGGCCTGATGAACGTCCAGTACGTGCTCGACCCGGAAACCGCCGCCTCCCCGGGGGCGGGGGTCCACGTCCTGGAGGTCAACCCGCGCTCCTCGCGCACCGTGCCCTTCCTCACGAAGGTGACCGGTGTCCCGCTGACCCGGATCGCCACCGCGGTCATCCTGGGGCGCGACCTGGCCGCGCAGGGCTTCCCCGCGCCGGTGAACCGGCCCCCGGACGCGGAGTATGTCGCCTGCAAGCTGCCGGTGTTCTCCTGGAGTAAGCTCCACGGCGTCGACACGGCCCTGGGGCCGGAGATGAAGTCCACCGGCGAGGTCATGGGGATCGGCCCGACCTACGCCGCGGCCCTGGCCAAGGGGTTCGCCTCCTGCGGCCTCGGGTTGCCGCGCCCCGGGTCCACGGCCCTGGTCATGATCGCCGACCGGGATAAGCCGGAGGCCCTGCCGCTGCTGGTGCGTCTGGCCGCCCTGGGAGTGCGCCTGCTGGCGACCGCCGGGACGGCGGCGCTGCTGCACGGCGCGGGGGTGGAGGCGGAGCGGGTCCTCAAGCTTGAGGAGGCCGAGGGGGGCGCCGCGGGGTCGGCGGCGGGCGATGTGCCCACCTGCCTGGAGGTGATCCGGGCCGGTCGGGTCGATCTGGTGGTCAACACCCTCACCCGCGGCCGTCAAGCCGAGCGCGACGGCTTCCGCGTGCGGCGCGCCGCCGCCGAACTCGGCGTGCCCTGCCTGACTTCGCTGGACACCCTGGGGGCCATGCTGGGGGCCGTGGAGGGCGAGCGGCGGCGCGGCGGTGCGCCGCCGCTCGCCTGGGCCCTGCAGGACTTGCGGGCTGTGGCCGGCCAGGAGGGGGCGGCGGGCGGGCCCCGCTAGGGCGGTCCTGCGAGAGTCGGCTCTTGCGGCACCGGCTGCTGCCCCCTGATCCACTGCCCCCTTGTGGCCCAGGGGCCTGTCTCGGCTCGGCGCCGCGGCTTTCCAGGCCTGGGGCGCCAAGCGCTGGAGGGCCGGGGGGCGGGCGGGGGATCCATCATCCGACGGACCATCTCCAGAGTGACGAACGGGGAGGGCCCCGGGTCCGAGGAGACCAG
>DAHWHV010000557.1 GCA_027335545.1 Clostridia bacterium | reverse complement strand
GGGCGACGGCGAAGTCCCCGCAGCAACTGCTGAGCACGGCGGGGACCGTCTTGGCACCGGCCAGGGCCGCGGCGAGCATCCCCTGGGCGTTGCCCCAGGGCTGCGGGACGGCGCGCACCCCCTTATGCTTGGCGTTGAACTCCTGGTCGGTGAACTGTTGGCACAGGGCGATGGCGGTCTTGTTCCAGCTCTGCTGCCAGTTGATCTGGAAGTAGATCGTCTCGGCGGGCTGGGCCGTCTGCGGCGCCACCGCCGCCGTCGGGGCCTGCTGCTGGGCGCAGGCCGTCAGCACCGGACCCGCCGCGACCGCCGCCGCCGTGGCGGCGGCCATCCGCAGCACCCCGCGCCGCCCCAGGCGAGCACTCGCCCCCGGGTCACGCGCTCCCCCTCCAGAAGGCACGACGAACACCCCACTCCTCTTGTCTCCGCTTGGCTCCGCTCCGCACCGGGCTCGGGTCGCCTGTCCGGACAGGTGGGGCGCCATGCACCCCGCGTCACCGGTATAGATCAGTCCGCTCATATCCGGTCCGTACAGGCCGTGCGAGAGGCCCCCCCCCTCAGGGGAGACCCTTCCGCGTGGCGGTGATTCGCCACCACCCGCCCCCTTCCTGCCGGAACCCGCGGCCCCCCCGCGGCCCCCCTTAGGGAGACGTCACCGCGGTGGGGCCCCTGCATCGAGCAGGCTCGGCGGGCGGGGTGACGGCGGGCGCGTCCCGCGCTCGCCCCGTGGCACTCCTGGGCCCTGGCGCGGAGGGCGCCGTCGGCGGCCCCCCCGGCGGACCACCCGCACGGGCTGCGCCGCCGACGGCGAGGTCGGCCCGTGCCGGGAGACGACGGTGGCGCAAGCACCGCCTGGCGAACGGGGCCGTGGCGGCGCACTTCGCGTCCGCGCTCAGCCGCGGTAGTATGGCTCCCGGAAGACGGCCCCCGGGACGGGGCTGGCGGGGACCTGGCTCGCGGGACGGGGCCTTCGCCCGGGGCGGGTCCATCCGTCGGCGCGGCCCCGCCCGGCGTCCGCCAGGCCCGCCGCGGGGCGGCCTGGTGCCGGGCGGGGGGCCAGGGCGAACGGGGGGAAGGTGCGCGGGTGCGGGAGGACGCCGGTGGTCGGGGGGGCGCGTCCCAGCCGCTGCCGGGGGTAGGCGACGGGCACCTGCACCCCGAGGGGAACGGGACGGCGGCTGGCCGGGCGGGGGCCGGCGGGGGCCGCCGGCCCCCGCCCCTGCGCACCCAGCTCCTGCTGGGCACCATCGCGGTGGTGGTGGCCACCTCCGCCGCCCTGGGGCTGCTGCTGGCCCTGTTCTTCGGCCACTACTTCGCCCGGGCCCGGCTGAACCTGCTCACGACCCGCACCCACACCCTGGCCGCCCTCTGGGACCGGCCGGCCAAATCCACCCGCCGGTCCATCCAAACGCTCGTGCGCGACACCGGGGGCCACGCCTGGATCCTGGGGCCGGGGGGAGCCGTCCTGGCCCAGTTCGGCCCCCCCGCCCTGGCCGGCGCCCTGGACCGCCTGCCCGCCGACGAACGCGCCGCGATCGCGGGCGGCCAGGGCCTCCGCCTGGTCACCGACGGCCCACCCGGGGCCCGCGGGCGCCTGGCGGTCGTCGCCCTGCCGCTGTCCCCCGGTGCCCGCGGCGGCGCCCGGACGGTGCTATGGGTCGCCCCGGTGCGCGGCCAGGACAT
>DAHWHV010000550.1 GCA_027335545.1 Clostridia bacterium | reverse complement strand
TCCGCCACATGTTCCACCATCACCCCTCCGCCCAGACGGAGCAGCCGCTGGACGCGTTGCTCTATCTCCTCCAAGTCCGTGCCGCCTTCGGGCGCGAACTGGTCCCAACCCGCCAGTAGCGCGTTGGCCGCCATCGCCCTCGGCCTGCTGGCGCTGGTCCTGCCGCCGCGGCCGCGGCGCCCCGTCGTGACCTGCGGGCAGGGAATGGGGCGTGGGGACGACTGTGGACGGCCGTCGGGCTGTGGGAGTTGGCGCTGCTGAGCGCGGCGGCCGCATCCTGGGCACGGACGCGCGGATCCAGGGCTCGTTGGTGGCCGCCTTGGCCTTGGCGCTGGCGGCGGTCGTGGTGGCACTGGCGCGGGAGGCGACGGCGCGACGGTTCCCTGCCGCGCCCCCCGTGGGCAGCCAGCCGCCCGCGACGCACGGCGAGGGCCTCGGGCGCTGACCGGGCCTTCAGGCGCTACGGGACGCCGAGCGTCAGAGCCGGGTCAGGACCCCACCGCCTCCGCGCGGCGCGCGCGCACCCAGAGGCCTCCCAGTGAGAGCCGCAGTGCCTCGGGATCTCGGGACAGGTTCTGCCGCAGGAGGGTCTCCAGGATGCCCGCCAACGCCCGGGGCTCGGGTGCCCCGGCGAGGGACGCCAAGCGGTCCGCCACGGCGCAGCGGCGCGCGAAGTGGAGGGCGTCCTCCACATCCCCCCACGCCAGGGTCTCGACAGGAGCGGATACCAGTTCGTCCACGACCAGTCCCACACGCCGGCACCAGGTCACCAGGGCATCCGGTTGCGGCGTGGCCAGGGCAGCGGCCGGGACCAGGGGATCGCTCGCCCCAGCGGCCGACCACGCACCGGCGAAGGCCTCCCACCACGCCGGCGGCCAGGCGGGGCAGAGGCCCACGTCCAACGCCACGCCACCCCCCGGGCGTGCCACGCGCGCCATCTCGCGGATCACCCGGGCCAGTCCCCCGCTGTCTAGGAACGTCCCCAGCACCAAGTCCACCGTGGCCGAGGCGAGAGGTAGGGCTGACGCCCCGCAGCGCAGGCAGCGCACCTGGGCCGAGAAGCCGCCCACCGCCCGCGCGCAGGCCCGCTGCAGCAACCGATCCGACGGGTCACCGAGCAGCAATTGCCCGCCGCGGCCAACGGAGGCTGCCAGCCCTCCGTCGAAGGCCAAGAGGCCATCGGCCGCGTGCAACACGACGACCGCCCCGCCCGCCGGGACCTGAGCGAAACGGACGAACCCACGGGCCTGGGCCAGGCTGCGGGCCTTCCGGGCCCGAAAGTCGTCGCACCCGGCCGCCGGGTCGCTCGGGCCGTCCGGGCCGGCTTCACCTGTCCCCTCACCCGCTCCCCGCACCGCCGTGCGGGCCTCGCGGGTGAAGACGATGCGCGCCCCGCTGGCGGCGCGCCACAGCGCGCCCTTGCGTTCGTAGACGGCCTCGTCCGCAGACGCCAGGGCCTGATCCAATCCTCCGGGGCCGAACGCGGCCGCCCCGTGGCTGAGGCGCAAGGGCGCGGGCGCGTCCACCTCGCCCAGGCGATCCGTCACCGCGGCCGCCAGGGCCTCCGCCCCGGAGAGGTCGCCGCCGGGCCACACCACGAGGAACTCGTCGCCGCC
>DAHWHV010000530.1 GCA_027335545.1 Clostridia bacterium | reverse complement strand
CACCATCACCTCTCGCGCCGAGGGGGTGGTCCGCCTCGCCGGCTTCGACTTCGAAACCATCTACACCACGCCCCCGGCTCCGGTCACCTGACCCCTCCAGAAAATCCGCCCCTCCCTCCCCTCACCCGCGGAAGATCGGTTACGGGGCCCGACCGATCGCCCCCCTCCCCCGCCCGGCACGCCCTTTCACCTGGCCCTGGAACCGCTCGGCCCCGGCTGCGTGGAGGTGCGGGGCGGCCTGCTCCTCCCCGACGACCACCTGGAGGGCTGGGACCCGGAGGTCGTCGGCTTCCTGCGCGCGGCCCGCCTGCCGCTGCTGCGCTTTCCGGGCGGCAATTTCGCCTCCGGCTACCACTGGCGGGACGGCGTCGGCCCCGCCGAGGATCGCCCGGTGCTGCCCAACCCGGCCTGGCCCGAGGTGGAGTGGAACCACGTCGGCACCGACGAGTGGCTGCGGCTGTGTGAACTGGTCGGCTGCGAGCCGTTGATCTGCGTCAACGCCGGAGACGGCACCCCGGAAGAGGCGGCGGCGTGGGTGCAGTATTGCAACGCCGCCCCCGACACGCCCCTGGGCGCCTGGCGGGCTCTGAACGGCCATCCGGCCCCCTACGGCGTGCGGCTGTGGGAGGTGGGCAACGAACTCTACGGCTCCTGGCAGGTCGGCGCCACCGATGCCGCCGGGTACGCCGGGCGCTACCGGCGCTTCGCCGAAGCCATGCGGGCCGCCGACCCGGCCATCCGGCTCATCGCCAACGGGGACTCCGCGGCGTGGAACCGCACGCTGGTCCACGCCGCGGCCACCGAGGTCCAGGCCCTGTCCCACCACTGCCTGTACGGGGGCTTCCCCGCGGACGCCGACCCGCGCCGCGTCTACCTGGAGCACATGGCCTTCACGCCGGCCTACCGCCAACTTTGGGACGAGTTGGCGGAGCCCCTGCGCGAGGTCGGCCGGGCACCCCGCCTGGCGATCACCGAGCAGCAGGTGTTCACCCGGGGGCCGGACCTGCCGAGCAACGCCACGCTGACGGAGGCGATCTGGACCGCCTCGATCCTCAACGAGGCGATCCGCAGCGACGGCTTGGTCGAACTCGTGACGCACAGCGCCCTGATCAACCACGGTGGAGGGCTGCGCAAGGAGTGCGGGGTCGTTTACGCCCAGCCCGTCTGGTGGACCACCCACCTCTACGCCGAGGCCCCCGGCCCCCTCTACCGCCTGCAACTGGAGGTCGACTCACCCGAGTTCAGCGTGCAGGGGTACCGCCTGCGCACCGCGGCCGCGGCGCCTTACCTGGACGCGGTCGGCCTGGCCGACGCCTCCGGGGCCGTGCTGTACTTCTTCCTGGTGAACCGCCACCCCGAGTGCGCCCTGCAAGTGACGCTCACCCTGCCCGCGGGTGGGCGGGCGTTCCGCTGGGCGGAACTGCAGACGCTCAGCGGCGAGTCGTTCATGGCCCGCAACACCCGCACGGACCCCGACCAGGTGCGCCCCGTGGCACAACAGCAGCCCTGGAACGCGGCCGAGCCCTTGCACCTGCCCCCCTGCAGCCTCGTCCGGCTGCGCCTGGGCGGCGAACACGGGGCGGAGCGGACCGGCACGGCGGGGCGGTGAGGCGCCGGCGTGGGGCGGGGGCCATTGCGTGTGCGACCGCCATCTGCGGGAAGTGGCACCTCGGGTACCAGAGGCGTTACAACCCCACCCGCCACGGGTTCGAGCGCTTCCGCGGCTATGTGAGCGGCGACGTGGACTACTTCTCACACCTCGATAGGCTGGCTTCCCGGACTGGTAGCACGCCGAGATAGCCCGCGCGCTGGACGCCTGGCACGACGAGGTGTGGGCGGGCGCCACCGCCCAACTGTCGGGGTGAAGGCGGTGGTCAGAAATGGGAACCCCCCGCTAGGGCGCCATAAACCCCGCAGAGGGACCAGGCGCAGGCGATCGCCGCCAGGCCGCCCGCCCGCCGCGAGGGGGGGCGGCCCGTCCGGCGGGCGCCGCGCCAAAGACGCTCAGTTGCGAGAGGGCGGGCTACAGGCCCGGCGTGACCGTGGCCACGGGCGCCCCCCGGCTGGGGAAGCCCTTGCCGGCTTGGCGCTGGGCCGCCTGTTGCGCCGGGGCCGCCTGCTCCAAGGCGTTGACCTGGCGGTCGGCCTGGACGAAGCCCTCGCGGATGCCCACCTGACGCGCCTGGATCTGTGTCCACCACTGCGCGTCGGCCGCCAGGGCGGCCGTGGTCGCGTACTGGAAGTTGATCTCGGCCACCGACGCCCAACCGCGCGTCCCCGCCTCGGTGAAGGCCTCCAGGCCCTTGCCCTTCAGGGGCGGGACCACGGACTCGACGGTGTGCTGCCACTCGGCCAACAGGCTGTTGAGCCCGGGTGGGAAGAGGAACGTGCGCATCGCGAAGCGCTGCCACTCCGTCCCCACGGCCAGCCAGCGCAGCAACTCCCAGGCCGGGTCCGCATGCCGGGTCGTGGCGCTGATGCCCCAGAAGTTGCCGGCCATGGCCGTCGAATGCCCGTGCGGATACACGGGGGCGGGTTGAAAGCGCCACTTGGTGGCGCTGCCCCACACCCGATACAGGTGGAGCACGTTGTTCATGTCGAGGTTCTGGATCGCCGTATCCCCCGGCGCCTTGGAGAAGCCGGAGGTCACCAGGCCGGGCCAGTATAGATCCTGGAAATACCAACTCGCCGCCGCCACCGCCTCAGGGGTGTCCAGGATCTGGCGCGTGCGCGCGCTGTTTTGCAGGCGTGCCCCGAACCCCCGGCTGAACTCCCGCAGCAGCGTGAAGCCCCCGTAGATGAACGTCGCACCGTAGCGCCGCGCGGTCGCCGCCGGCTTGGCGGTCGCGGCGCAAAGCTTCGCCAAATCCCCGTGGGTCCAACTCGGGGCCGGATACGCCAGCCCCAGGGCGTCCAACACCCCCAGATCGAGCGCGAAGGCGTTGGCGTCCGTCTCGCGGCTGAGAGCGAAGGTGCCGGCGGGAAAAGTGAGCCAGGTCACCATCCCGGGTGAGAAGAGGGTCGGTGCGATGTTGTCGCGCTTGAGGTAGGGATCCAGGGGCAACAGCAGGCCAGCGTAGACGTAGCTGCCATAGCTGCAACAATCCGGGAAAACGTCGGGGGCCGAGCCGGCCACGATGGCCGCCTGGTTCTCCGCCGTGGCCAGAAAGGCGGTCTGCCGCACGCGCAGGCCGCGGTGCTGCTGCTCGAAGCCGCGCAGGACCTGGGCGTAGAGCGCCGCGCGGGTCTTCGCGCTGCCGTACTGGGCCAGGGCGTAGACGTCCAGGGCCACGGTCAGGGTGAGCACCGGCGCGGCCGGAAGGGGGCGGGTCGACCCGCAACCGGCCAGGACCGCCGGGGCCACCGCCGCCGCGGCGGCGGCGCACAGGGCCGCGCGGCGCCGATAGCGGGGCGCGCGCCCGGCGGTGGAGGGCCTTCGTTCTTGAACTGGCAGCATCCACGTCCGCCTCCCCGGGACTTCGATGGTGGCTTTCCCCCTCCTCTGGGGGAAGACGCGTGGGGGAAGACGCGTGGGGGAAGACGCGCGGCTCCCCCGGGGCGGGTCGGGGCGGAGACCTTGGGAGGCCCCCCCCGACGCGCCCCGGGGCGAGGCCCTCACGTCAGCGCTCCCGGGCCGGCGGCAGCCACGCCGGGGTGTACCCCGGTAGGCGCGGCCAGGGATCCACCCACTGCGCCTCCTGAAAGATGCGATCCTGGTCCGGGTCGTCCGGTTCGGGCGGCGGGGGGTAGCGGCGCCAGCCGTCTCCGTCCAGCGGCTCCTCGTACCCGTCGCGGCGCAGCCGCCCGATGAGCGTCGCGCGCAGGGCCTCCAGGGTCTGCCGCCGGTCCGGCGCGGCGGCCAGGTTGCGGGCCTCGCGCCCGCCCGAGCCGCGCTCGCTCAGATCGAAGAGGAACTCGCGGTCGTCGGGAGCGGAGTAGAAGTACTTGTGGCGGGCGTCGGTCACCATGTAGGTCCCCCGCGCCCCGCGATCGAGCTGGCCGAACACCCAGGGCTCGCGGCGCTCCTCCGTGAGCGGCACGCCGTCCAGACCGTAGGGGGCCCGATCGACCCCCGCCGCCTCGAGCGCGGTGGGCATG
>DAHWHV010000523.1 GCA_027335545.1 Clostridia bacterium | reverse complement strand
CACCATCACCTCTCGCGCCGAGGGGGTGGTCCGCCTCGCCGGCTTCGACTTCGAAACCATCTACACCACGCCCCCGGCTCCGGTCACCTGACCCCTCCAGAAAATCCGCCCCTCCCTCCCCTCACCCGCGGAAGATCGGTTCTAGGGCTGTGGCGGGGGTGCACGGCGGACGCCGTGGTGGCGCGGGGCGCCGTGGAGGACCTGACGCGGCGGGGCTTGGGCGCCGAGGTGGGGCTGCTGGTGGTGCACGACGGCAGCCCGGCCCTGGACGAGGCCGTGGGGGCGGCGTGGGGCTCCCAGGCGGCGGTGGCCCACTGCGAGCGCTGCGCCGAGCGCGAGGTGTTGGGGCACCTGGCGGAGAAGGACCGCGCACCCGTGCGGGCCCTGCTGCGCCGGGCCTGGAGCGCTGGCGGCCCGGAGCGCCGGAGGCACCTCCAGGCCGCAGTCGGTGAGTTGGGCAGCGAGCACCCCGGGGCGGCGGCTCGGTTGCGGCGCAGCCTGGGAGCCCTGTGCACCGTGAGCGAGTTGGGCGTTCCGGTGCCGCTGCGGTTGCACCTGGAGGGCCTCGGGCCGGTGCGCCAGTTGGCGGACGAGGCTGAGCGGGCCAAGGGCTCCGGCGTGGGGCCCGCGGCGATCGCGGCGGTGCTGCCGGCGGTCTCGGCGGGGATGCGGCGGCTGATCGGCCACGCGGCGATGCCTCAACTGGCCGAGGGCCTGGCCCGGCGGGCCGCGGGTGGTCAGGCGTGAACCGTGAACGCGCCAATGAAAAGGGGGCCGCCCCCACCCTGGCAAGTGCGGCGGCCCCCGAGGAGCATCGAACAATGCTAGCCTATCACGCCCCGGCCGCGGCAAGCCAGTCCAAGATTTCAGTGACCCTGATGCCTCCGGCCGCGCCCGTGGCGGCAGACCAGCACGCACGCTCCCTCTCCCTGACCGACCCGGGCGCGACCTCTCCGGGGGCGACGCCCGGCGGCGCAGGGCAGCCCCCCCGGAGGGCGCGGCGCCGCCGTCAGCGGCTGCTCGTCGCGCCGGGTTGCCCCCTGCAGCCGCAGGTGGACCGCGGCTCCTGGCGGGCCCTGTCCCGGGCAGAGCGGCGGCGGCGGTTGAGGGCCGCGGCGGAGCCAGGCTCGCTGGAGACGGCGGCGGAGCAGGGGCTGGAGGCCCTGGGGGAACAGCTGGCCCTGGAGTGGCTGCGCCGAGAGATGGATGAGCAGGTCGATGAGCTCTGCGGCGCGCCCAAGGGCAAGCACTGTCCCCAGCGGAGCGGGCGGCGCCACGGCCGCGAGGTCGGCAGCGTCGTGCTGGGCGGGAGGCGGGTGCCGATCCTTCGGCCACGGGCGCGCAGCCTGGATGGGCGGGAACTCGTACCGGAGGTCTACGAGCAGGTGCAGGACGAGGGCGGCCTGTCGCGGGCGATGATGGACGAGGTCCTGGCGGGAACGGCCCAACGCAGGTACGTGCCCAAGCCGGGCGCTCCGGCGGGGCCCGCGGAGCCTCCGCCGGGGTCGGTCTCGCGCAGCACCGTGAGCCGGCGCTGTGCCGTGCAGATGACCGAACTGCTGCGGCAGGTCTGCACCCGCGACCTGCGGGACCAGAGATACCTGGCCGTCCTGCTGGACGGGGTGGAGCGGGGCGGGCACCACGTCATCGTGGCCATGGGGGCCACGGCGGAAGGCAACAAGCAGGTCCTGGGGCTGTGGCCCGGCGCCAGCGAGAGCGAGGAGGTGTGCCGCGCCGCGCTCGAGGACCTGGGGGCCCGAGGCCTGAGTGCGGAGCAGGGACTCCTGGTGGTCATCGACGGAGGCAAAGGGCTGGCCGCGGCGGTGCGCGCCGTGTGGGGGCGAACGCGCCCTGATCCAGCGGTGCCATGCGCACAAGGTCCGAAACCTGGAGAAGCACCTGCCGGCCGATCGCGCCGAGCAGGTGCTGGCGCGTGTGCGGCGGGCCTGGGAGCAGGCCGATGCCGCCTGCGGGGAACGGAAGCTCCGGGCCATCGCCGACGAACTGGAGGTGGCGGGCCGGGAGACCGCGGCCCGAAGCCTGCGGGACGGCCTGGTCGAGACCATGACCTGTCGGCGGCTCGGCCTGCCGCCGGAGCTGCATCGGAGCCTGCACACCACCAACTGCATCGAGTCGGCCTTCTCGCGCCACGAGGCCGTGGCGCACAACGTGAAGCGCTGGCGAAGCGAGGGTCAGGCCCAGCGCTGGCTGGCCACCAGCCTCGTCTTGGCGGAACAGAGCTTGGGGTGCCTGCACGGCGCAAAGCACCTGCCCGTTCTGGCCGCGGCCCTGGCGGCCCACGTGGCGGCGCTGCCGCCCCTGGCCATTGGCGCCTGACGGCGGGCGCCTCGCCATACACCCGTGGGAGTAGTGCCTTGGCCGCTAACTCCCACGGGTGTATGGTCGGCGGGGAGAGGCGGTGGGTCCGTGGACCAGGAGCCATGCATCGTCGGCCGCAACGTGCGCCGGCTGCGCGAAGCCCGCGGAATGAGCGGGAACGCGCTGGCGCAGGCGGCCGGGCTGCGGCAGGGGCACCTCTGGGGCCTGGAGACAGGACGCAAGCGCAACCCGAGCGTGCACGTCGCGGCCGCACTCGCCCGGGCCCTGGGCTGCACCGTGGATGACCTGCTGCGCCTGGAGCCCGTGGAGGTGCCCATCCTGGCGGCGGTGGCCGACGAGGCCGCGGCGCGCGGCGACCAAGAGGCCGCACGGCAGGCGCGGCAGGCCCTGCCGGAAGCCCGTCGCCTGCGCGACGCCAAGGCCCGGCGCGCCGGGCAGGGGATGGGCTGAAAGGCCCGACCCGCCCGAGCCCACGCCCGTCGGTGCGACGACGGCCACGCAGTACCGCGGCTGCCCCGTTCCCCACCCCCTGCTCCCCGCCGGCTGACCGCACTTCCCCCCGCCCCCGCCATCACCGTACCCCTTGACGAATCGCTGCTCCCGAGCGCACCCTACCCCTTGGAGCCGTCAACCAAATTCCACGACCAAAGAGACAACCTCGTTCGGCCTTCTCTGCGTCGTCAGGCATTGGGCTGTCCACATAACCGGGATAGGCTCATCGCCCCGTGAACAGCAAGTCCCCTCCCACCGCCGGCGGCGTGTGGGCGCACCTCGGAGACTCGGAGACTCGGAGACTCGGAGACCTCGCGGAGCGCCCGCCAAAGACGTGGCTGCGGGACCTCTTCTCTGCTGAGGGCGCTGGTCGGGCGATGTCAGCCCTGCGG
>DAHWHV010000518.1 GCA_027335545.1 Clostridia bacterium | reverse complement strand
GGGCGCACCAGGTCCTCCGGGCGCGCGGCGGGGTCGGCCGCCAGGCGGATGGTGCGCGCGCGTTCGGCCGCGGAGATGCCCGTGCGCACATCGCGGGCGTCAATGGTCACGGTGAAGGCGGTCCGCATGCTCTCCTCGTTGCGCTCCACCATCTGGGGCAGGCGCAGGCGGTCGATCTCCGCGGCGGCCATCGGCAGGCAGAGCATGCCGCGCCCGTACCGCAGCATGAAGTTGACGGCCTCGGGGGTCACGTGCTCCGCGGCGACGAAGATGTCGCCCTCGTTCTCGCGCGACTCATCGTCGACCACGATGACGAACCGCCCGGCGCGGAAGTCCGCGATGGCCCCGAGCACGTTCTCCTCGTCCGGGGCCCGGGCCGGCTCACCGGCCCGTCCCTGCCGCGCCGGGAGGCTCGCCCCGGCAGCCGGCGCGCCGACGTCAGTGGCCATGCCCTCATCCCTGCCCATCGTGCCGCCCCCTTCGCGGCGGCCGCGCGGCGTCCGCCCGCGTGGCCACCCAGGTCACCTGCCTGTTGTGCCCCCACGAGACCGTGCTCCGGGCGGGAGGGCGGCCCGCCCGCGTGTCTCCGTCCTCCCGCTGCGCGGCGCGCCGGAAGCCGTGTCCCGCCCGGCTACCCGTGTGGGTCGGCGATGCCGCCCTGTGCCGCCGCCTCAGCGCGGCGCCCCCTCCTCCAGCGCGGCCCACCCGCCGGCCGCCTCCACCGGGAGGGGCCCGCCCCCACCCGGATCGAGCGCCAGCAACCCCTCCACGTACTTCGCCACCACATCGGCCTCCAGGTTGACGGGCGCACCCGGCTCCAGGGCGCCCAGCGTCGTCACCGCGGCCGTGTGGGGGATGAGGGCCACGCCGAAGCGGTCCGGCCAGCGGCGGGCGACGGTGAGGCTCACGCCGTCGACGCCGATCGCCCCCCGCGGCACCACGTAGCGCATCACGGCCTCGGGGGCGGCGCACACCAGCAGCAGGGCGTCCCCGTCCCGCGCGCGTGCGGCCACCGTGCCCACGGCGTCCACGTGCCCCTGCACGATGTGCCCGCCCAGCCGGCCGCCGGCGGGCACCGCCCGCTCCAGGTTCACCCGCGCGCCGGGGGCCAGGGCGCCCAGCGCGGTGCGCTCCAGGGTGATCGGCACGGCCGTGACCCGAAACCACTCCGCATCGCGCTCCTCGACCGTCAGGCACACGCCGCTGACGCTGACGCTCTCGCCCACCGCCAACTCCCCGGCGAAGGGGCAGGAGAAGCGCATGCGCCCGCCCGCGCGCTCGACCAGGGTCCCCGTCGCCTCCACCAGACCGGTAAACATCCCACCGCCGCTCCTCCCGGCCCACCTTGGCGCCGTTGCCCAGCACCCGCGCCGCCCGCGTGGAGCCGCTGCCGCGGGCCCTGGCCCCCACACGCTGCCGCCTTTGGCCCGCAGCCTCCCCGTCAGCGTGCGGCGCACCGCCGCGCGCCCCAGTTGGCCCACCGTGCCGCCGTTGCCCAGCACCCGCCCCGTTGCGCCCCCGCGGTGTGCCCTTGGCCGCCCACCGCGTAGCCGCTGCCCCGCAACGTCGCCCGCCCGGCCCGCCCGGCCGCCCGGCCGCCCGGCCCGCACACTCGGCCGATGGCCTGCGCCGGTGCCCCCCCGGGCCACGGACGCCGCGTGCCGTGGCGGCCCAGCGTGATCCGGCCCGCCCCTCCAGCCGCCGGTGACCGCCGCCGCACCGCCTCCCGCCACGCGCGGTGTACCGCTGGCCGCTGGGCGACGCCCCCCGTTACGCTCGGTCTGCCGTGCCAGGGGCGTCGCTGCCCCCCTGCCTGCCGCCAGGGGCGCTCCGTCGGCGCTGGCTCTCGGCCGGCTCTGTTCCGCGCGCGCATCCCCGTCTCGCCCGCAGGCCCGGGCGGCGCGCCGCTTTCCCCACCGCCGCGGTGTGCGCGCACACACCGCCTGCCGGCGGCGAACCGGAACGGCGCGGCGCCGGTGGCCCGTCCCCCTGCCCGCGCCGCACACGG
>DAHWHV010000511.1 GCA_027335545.1 Clostridia bacterium | reverse complement strand
CGCGGCGGGGCGGGCCCCCAGGGCCGGGGGGCGGCCGGGCTCGTGGTGGTGGCGGTCGGTGGCGCGCGAACCCGGGGAGGGGCCGGCCGGTCCGAGGGGCGACTCGGCGCCGCTCGCGCCCGGGGAGCCGGGGGAGCCCCCCGCCCCGGACTTCCCGCCCGTGTCCGGCGCGGTGGCGCTGGGCCCCGAGTCGCCCCTGGTGCGCTACGGGCTGCCCGCGGGCCTGTTGGCGCTGACGGCCTGGTTCTACCTGCAGAGCGTCTGGCCCGCCGTCACCCGGACCGGTGCCTTCGACCACAACGCCTGGGAGGCCGCGGCCCTGCTGCGCGGCCACGTGCACACCCCCCCGCCTCCCCGCGGGGACACCCTGGACATGATGTACTACCGCGGCCGCTGGTCGAGCTTCTTCCCGCCGCTGCCGGCCTTCCTGCTGATCCCCCTGGTCTGGGCCTTCCACGGCCCCCTGCACACGCCGGTCCACCTGGTCTGCGCCCTGCTGGGTGCCGTGAGCCCCCTGCTCGTCTACCAGATGGCCCAACGGGCCGGCCTGCGCCCAGCCGTGCGGCTCTGGCTCGCCGGTCTCTTCGCCTTCGGCACGGTCTTTTGGTATGCGGCCGATTGGGGCACGCCGTGGTACTACGTGCAGGTGACGGCCGTCTTCTTCTACCTGCTGACGCTGCGTGAGGGCTTCGGGCGCAACCGTCCCCTGCTGGTCGGCGCCCTGTTCGGGGCCGCCCTGCTCTGCCGCAACCCGATCGCCCTCGGCTTCCCCTTCCTCTTCTGGCGCGAGCGCTGGTGGCCCCTGCGCCGGCTCGACTGGCGGCGGATCGCCGGCTTCTGCGCCCCCGTGGCCTTGGCCGTGGCCGTGCAGCTGTGGTGGAACTGGGCGCGCACCGGCAACCCCCTGGACACCGGCTACGGGCACATCCTCATGAATCCGGGCTTCCGCGCCTCGTTCGCCCAGGGGATGTTCAGCTACCGGCACATCCCCTGGCAGCTCTACAGCATGTTCTTCCTGGCCCCCGCCTTCCACGGGCGGGCCAATTTCAACGGGGTCTGGCCCTACCTGACCCTGGGGGCCACGGGGCAGAGTCTGCTGCTGACCACCCCCGCCTGGCTCTACGCCCTGGAGGGCGAGATCCGGCAGCGCCGCGTCTGGCTTGGGCTGACGTGCGTGCTGTTGACGATGATCCCCCAGCTCCTGTACTACGCCAACGGCACGGGGCAGTTCGGCAACCGCTTCAGCCTGGACTACACGCCGGTGCTGCTGGCGCTGCTGATGTTCGGCATCGGCCGGCGCTTCCGCTGGCAGCACGCGGGCCTCATCCTGGTCAGCGTCCTGCTGTGCGGGTACGGGGCCGTCTACATGGGGCATATCCACCTGCTGCCGCGCGGCTGGCTGGCGCCGCGGCTCGGGTCGGCGCCAGTCCCCGCGCCGGCGGCCCGGCTGCCCCGCTGTCTGAAGCTGTCCTGGATGACCGCCTGTCCGTGAGGGCGGGTCACGCCGCCCGGTCGCCTCCCACCGGGGCCTAGCGCTCCGGCCGGGCTGGGGCCGGGCTGGGGCCGGGATGAAGAGGGGGAAGGCCGCTGGATGCCTGGGAGTATCGCCGTGAGTCGGCTCCGACGCCGGAGACGCTCAGCGAGCTGGGGGCGGGGGGTTGGGAGTTGGTGGGCGTCGACGGCGGCGTGGCCCACCTCAAGCGCCCGGCCCCCTCGTACCGCCAGTGGGTCACGGGCCTGCAGCGGGAGGCGGCCCTCCGGGCCCCGGCGCCGGAGGGGGCGCCCGCCGGCCGCCGCCGGCTCCTGCACCCCGAGACCTACCGCCTGTTCGCCCAGGCGGGCCACACCGACCTGATCACCGTCTGCGATCGTGGGTTCCCCGTGCCCCTGGGTCCGGAGCGCCTGGACCTGGCGGTCGCCGACGACCTGCCCACGGTGTTGGACCTGCTGCGGCTCTTGGCGCCCCTGTTCCCGCCCGCCCGGCTGGTCGTGCCCGAGGAGGCGCGGCTGGTGGCGCCGGGACGCCTGGCCGCCCTGGGCGGCCTCCTGCCGGACACGCCGCTGGACTTCCTGCCGCACGCGGCGTTCAAGGCCCTGGCGGCCACGGCTCGCGCCACCGTGCGCACCGGGGATGCGACGCCCTACGCCAATGTGATCTGGGTGGGGTAGGCTGGGGGGGCCGGCACCCCGGGCCGCGCGCCGCCGGGGGGGCGGGGTCGTGCCGAGCACGGCAGGCTGCGACGGGCCCGAGCCAGGCTGCGGGAGGATGTGGTGGGGTTGCGGTGGCCGCGCAAGGCCCTGGCCCTGGTGCCGGCGCTGCTGCTCCTGGCGGCGTGCGGCAACGCCGCCCTGCCGGCGGCCCGCCGCCCGTCCGTGTCCCCCTTCGCGCTCCGCGGGGTCGTCGAGGGCTTCTACGGGCCCGCGTGGTCCGACCGGGCCACGCGCGGGGCGCTGGCCTTCCTCGGGGCCCACGGCATGAACACGTTCGTCTATGCCCCGAAGTTCGACCCCTACCAGCGCGCCCGCTGGCAGTCGCCCTACCCGCCGGCGCGGCTGGCGCAACTGCGCTCCCTGGTGCGGGCGGCCACGGCGGCCGGGGTCGACTTCGTCTATTCCCTCAGCCCGGGCCTGTCCATCACCTACTCCAGCCCGGCGGACCGGCGGGCGCTGCTGGCCAAGCTCCAGCAGTTGCGGGGCATCGGGGTGCACGCCTTCATGCTGAGTTTCGACGACATCGGGGCGGGCAAGCTCGACGCCGCGGACGCACGGGCCTACCCCGGGGGGCTGGCGCAGGCCCAGGTGTCCCTGACCAACGCCGTCTTCGCGGCGGAGCGCGCCGCCGACCCCGCCCTGACCCTGATGTTCACGCCCACCCAGTACTGGGGCATGCGCTCCGATGCCTACACGCGGGAACTGGCGCACCTGGACCCGGGGATCCAGGTCGTGTGGACCGGCCCCGGCGTCGTCTCACCCGAGGTGACGACCGCCCAGGCGCGGGCCTTCGGCGCGATCGTGGGGAGGAAGCCGCTCCTCTGGTACAACTACCCCGTGAACGACTGGACGGTGCCCCAGGCGGAGTTCTCCACGCCCGCCGCCATGCAGCCCCGCGACCTCTTCCTCGGTCCCGTGCGCGGCTTGGCCCCGGACCTCGCTTCGGCCGTCACCGGGGTGCTCTCCAACCCGATGCTCCAGGCCCACGCCTCCCAGATCCCCCTGGCCAGCCTCGCCGCCTACCTGAACCACCCCCAGGCCGGCGCGGGTGGCGGGTCTGCCTCCCCGGCCGTCCCGTCCGGCGTGCCCTCCGTCCCGGCCCCGGTCCAGGCGGCTTGGGCCGCGCAGGTCGCCGCCGCCGGCGGGCCGGCGCGCCAGGCGCTGCAGGCCTTCTGCCAGGCCGAGGAGCCCTACCCGACCGTCTCCGCCAGCGGCCGCTACGGCTGGTCCTCCACCGACCCCACCGCGGACGGCCTGGAGCGGCAGCTCCTGGCGGCTTACGCCCACAACCCCGCAGCGGCGATGGGCGGCTCGGCCGCCGCCACACTGGTCCGCACCTTCACGACCTGGATGCTCGGGCCCGTGCAGTTGGCCCCGAGCCGCCTCGCCGACCCGGCCCTGGGCCGCGAGATCGCCCCTTGGGTGGCCTGGATGCCGCGGGACGGGGAGGCCGGGCTCGACGCCATCCACCTGCTCACCGCCCAGGCCCGCGGGGAGACGCCGATCCGCAACCTCGTCCTGGCCGCGGTGCTCCAGGACGAGCGCACCTTGGCCAGCCAGCCGGTGGAGTTCGGCGGGAACCTGGCGGCGTTTCTGCGGGGGGCGGTCGCGGCCGTGGGGGGCCCGGGGGCCTGAGCGTTCGGCGCGGCAGGGCCTGGCTCCCGCCGGTACGCGGGCGGCACGGGGTGGCGGTCCCCCCGCCGGCGCCGGCGGGGGGACCGCGTTGGCCCTTAACGGGTCACGCGCACGGTGGCCTGGAAGCGCAGGATGTACATGGGGCACAGGGCCCCGGCGGCGCAGCGGGGCCGCCCCACGGCCGTGACCGTCGTCACCCCCGGCGCCACCGCCCGGAAGACGCCTTGGAGGCCCCGGGTCGGCGCGATGCCCGGCACGCGGGCCAGGACCGCGGCGTTGCCGCTACGCGGGCTCCAGTCCTGGGCGCGGCCCAGATCCAGGGCGACGGTCTGGCCCACGCGCAGCACGATCGTCTGGCCCGTGTCGGCCAGCGTGAGTTCGCGCCGGGGCCCGGCGTTTGTCGCTGCGGGCCGGGGCGCGGGGCGGGCGCCGGGCCCCGCGGCCAGGGCCAAGCCGCACCCCGCCGTCGCGGCGAGGAGGAGCCCCGCCAGCAGGGGCAGCGCCCGGAGCCGGTGTCGCGCGTCGAATCGAGGCCAAGCGAGCGGCCGCATCTCTCCACCTCCGCACTTCACGCCCGGTTGGACGACGCCGGCCGCTGCGCGGTTCCCGGCGCAGACGGGCGGGGTGCCCGCCGCGCTGGCTGGGCCGGGGGCGGGGAGGGGAAGCTGCTGGGCGGGGGCGGCGGGGCGATCGTGGCGGCGTGGCGGACGATCGCCAGGAGTTGGGCCGGGGATTCCCCCGCCCAGACGCGCAGGCGTTCGAGGCGGTCCATCCCTTCCACGGCCGGGTCGGCCGGACCGAAGACGGTGCTCAGGGCCCCGGCGAACCCCGCCGCGCGCACGGCCGCCTCCACGGTCGGGTCGTAGTGGCCGACCGGGTAGCAGAAGAAGCGGACGCGCCGCCCGAAGCGCTGCCGCAACTCCGCCCGGGAGGTGAACACCTCCTGGTGGATCACGGCCGGCGTCGCGGTGGTCAGGTCGACTTCCGGCTGGGTGATCGCGTGGTCGGCCAACTCCCAGCCAGCGTTCAGCATGGTGCGGATCTGGGCGGCGCTGAACCCGCCGGGGAAGCCGATGCGCTGGACCTGCTGGCAGAGGACGCCGGGCCAGTGCATTCCGCGGAGGATGGGCAGGGCGCTGCGGTAGACGCTGGTGTACCCGTCGTCGAAGCTGAGGACCACGGGATGGGGCGGACCCAGCGTGCGGCCGGTCCAGATGGCCAGGGCCTGGGCGAGGGTGACGGCCTGGTAGCCGGCCGCCGCCAGGGCGTGCATCTGCGCCGCGAAGAGGGAGGGCGCCACGTACAGGCCGGGCAAGGGGGCACCCGGCGCGGGGCGCGCGATGACGTGGTACATCAACACCGGGATGCGCCGCCCGGGGTCGGGGGCTGGCGACGCCGGGGTCGTTTCCGTGCGGGTGCCCGCCGTCCCGGGCGCGCCCCGCCCGGGATGCGTCCGCGGCGCCCCCTGGCGCTGGGCCGCCG
>DAHWHV010000501.1 GCA_027335545.1 Clostridia bacterium | reverse complement strand
CGTCCCGGCCGCGGCGGCCGGGACGCCGCGTAGCGCTGCCGCCGCCCCCAGGGCGGCCCCCACCCTCGCCACCTGCTCGACCGTGACGGCGGCCGCCGAGGCCGCCACCCGCCCGCTGCCCTGTAACCAGGCCTTCTCCCCCGCCAGGACCACGGCCAGCAGGATCCCCGGGGCGATGGCCCGCAGCGGCCAGGTCGCCGCAGGGTTGCCGACCGCGCGCGCCAGCAGGGGGGCCAGCAGGAAGACGGCGGAGGCCCCCACGGCCGAGGCCAGCAGCAGCAGCGTACGACTGCCCGCCTGAAGCCTGCGGGCCTCGGTGCCCTCCCCCCGCCCCAGGGCTCCGGCGACCTGCGCCGAGGTGGCCACGGGCAGCCCCAGGCCGCAGAGGCTGATGCCGGTGGCGAGGATCGGGGTGGCCAGTTCGTAGAGCCCGACCACCTCGGCGCCCAACCACTGCGCCACCAGGATGCGGTAGACGGCGGAGAGGATCTTGGCCAGCAGGCCGGCGGCCGCCAGCGCCGCCGCGCCACCCCAGGCGCCGCGCCGCCAGGGCGGGGGTCGATGCGCGCGCGCCTCCATCCCGTCCCTCCCCGTCCGTGGTCGTCGGGCACGCTGGCCCCGACATTGCTACGGGCGTGGCGCGCCGGTTATCCCCACCGGGCGGGTCTGGGCGTGCGGGCGCGCGGTCGGGGGCCCTGCGGGGGCGCAGGCACGCAGTGAGGGGTGGCGGGCTGGGTGGTGTGTTGCCGGGGAGGGGTGGGGAAAGCGGGAGGGGTGGGGAAAGCGGGAGGGGGCATCGGAGCCCGTGGGTGCGGCCCCCCGAGGCCGGGAGGTGCCTCGCCGTGCGGCCGGGTCGGCCCCGGTGCGCGTGGGCCCGGTGGGCCCGCCCAGCCCGGGCAAGGATCGCGGCCCGGCTCTCCGGCGCGTCCGGCTCCTCCGGTGCATCCGGCTCCTCCGGTGCGTCCGGCTCAGAAGAGGACCTGGGCCTCGTCCCGGTCCAGGCGGGCCGCGCAGCGGAGCAGCTTCTCCACCAGTGCCGGGTCAGGGCGGACGGCCGCCCGTAGTTGTCGGAGAAGGTCGATGGCGCGGCGGATCGCGCCGATGAAGTCCCCTTCCTGGATGCTCGTCTGCTGCAGGAGGCTGGCGAACGGGGCACCCGCCGACCAGGCGGAGACCAAGGGGGCCACGACCGGGTCGAAGTGTACGCTCGCCCCTTGGTGGCGCAGGCGGCGCACCACCGCCTCCACGGCCTGGGCCGCGGCCACCCGGCCCAAGCCGAAGCAGGCATCGTCGTGGCGGGCGTCGTAGTCGACCGAGGCCAGGACCGCGCCGATCACCTCTTCCCCCTCGCGGTGAAAGAAGCCGTCGAAGAGCAACTCCGTCAGCAGCAGCGGCTCCACGTGCAGGTGCCGCGCAATCTCCCCCCGCGGCAGCAGGGCCTCCCCCTCGATGTAGCCCAGGCGCGCCAGCAGGTCGCAGACCCGGTCCATCTCCACTCGGCAGTGGTTGCGGGACGCCGCCGTCTCCAGCGAGGCCTCCGCGGCCGCCAGACGGGCTCGGAGCTTGCCATAGGGCGCCACCAGGGCGCGGCAGGGATCGGGCGTCTTGGGGCAGTCCTCCGCCTGTCGCAACTGGGCCTCGATCTCCTGCAGCGACCGGTCCACCGCTTGGCGCCCGCGCCGATTGTGCCGGTTGCGCCGCCGCCGCCGCTGCTCGGCCAGCAGCGCCTGCAGCCGTCGTCGCTCCAGGGGGCAGGCGGCGGTGCCCAGGTGGGGGCAGCCACGCTCCCAGAGGCCCTGCCGTTCGGCCAGGAGTTCATCGAGGTGACCCCGCTCCCGCTGCTCCTCCTGCCGCCGCTGGAATTCGCGGAAGTTCCGGCTGAGCAGGTCCAGGGCCCGTTCCCGTCCGAAGGAACGCAGCAGGTTCAGGGCCGTGCTCTCGGTGACGAAGAACTGGCTGTGCACGGGCTCCAGGGGCAGGGACCCGTAGTTCTGCAACTCCCCCCGGTCGCGGGCGTCTACGCCGATGAAGGCGAGGCCGCGGCGGTCCTTGCCCCGCCGGCCGGCGCGCCCCGTCATCTGCTGGAACTCCTGCACGCTCAACGGGCGGAAACTCGTACCGTCAAACTTGCGGCTGCCCTCCAACGCCACCCCCCGCACCGGGTAGTTGACGCCGACGGCGAAGGTCTCGGTGCAGTAAAGGAGACGGATGAGGCCGCGGCCGTAGAGCATCTCCACCGCGCGCTTGGTGGCCGGCAGCAACCCAGCGTGGTGGTAGCCGATCCCCCGCTCCAGGCACCGGCCGAGGTCCCCGCGCAGTTCGCGCGCCCCGGGGTAGCGGCGGATGGCTTCGCCCAGGGCCGCCTCCATCTCCCGGCGCTGGCGGGGATCCAGGAGGTTCTCGCGCAGGGCCGCCTCCCGAGCCCGTTCCTCCGTGCCCAAGCGCGAGAACACGAAGTAGAGGGCCGGCAGGGCGTCCTCGGCGCGCAGGGCGGCCACCAGATCGAGGTGTCCGAGCCGGCGTCCCGCCAGCTCCCCCTCGACGCTGGCGCGCTGCGCCTGCGCGAAGGGCATGACCCCGTCGGGGGTCACGTAGCGGACGAGCAGGGGCACCGCGCGCCGGGTCTCCTTGACCCGTTCCACCGGGGCCCCCGTCGTCTCCGCGATCCAGGCGGCCAGGGCGTCCAGGTTGCCGATCGTGGCCGAGAGGCCGAGCACGTGCACGCCCGGCGGCAGCAGCAGGACGCTCTCCTCCCAGGCGATGCCGCGGTCCGAGGCGATGTAGTGGATCTCGTCGAAGATCACCCAGGCGAGGTCCGCGAGGCGCTCATCCCCCGTGATCAATTGGTTGCGGAGGATCTCCGTCGTCATGATGCACAGGGGTGCCTCCGGCCGCAGGGCGACGTCGCCGGTGAGGATGCCGACGCGTTCCTCGCCCAGCAGGGCGCAGTACTCCTCGAATTTCTGGTTGGAGAGGGCCTTGATGGGGGCGGTGTAGACGACGCGGCGTCCGGCGGCGGCCGCCCGCGCGACCAGGTAGTCCGCGATCAGGGTCTTGCCGGTCCCCGTCGGGGCTGAGACGAGGACGCTGCGCTCGGCGGCGATCGCCGCGATGGCCCGCCGTTGAAAGGCGTCCAGCGCCAAGCCCCGGTGGCGCTCCGGCACCGGGTCGACGGGCGATGCGGTCTCCTGCGCCACCCTCGCGGCCGCGTCGGGATCGGGGACACCTAGATGCGGCAGAGTTCGCACGCCCCCAAGTATACCAAAATGGCGCGCGCGCCCACCACGGTCGGGCCGGGGAGGCGTCCGGGCCGGGCGCTGCGGACCCGCCCCAGGCGACGGCCCCTGCTCCGATCCGAATCCCTCTAGGGCCACCGCTGCTTGGGAGGACTGGGAGGATTGGGGCGGGTCGTGCAGAATCGTGCTGCCTCATGTCGATATCGGCAGCGTCTGGCCGGGGCGGCCGGGCGGGCCGGCAAGGGACGGGGATGGTCTTGCGGCGCTGGTGGCTGCCCGGGTTGGCTGGGGCCTTGGCGGTGTCCCTTTTCGCCCCGACCTGCCTGGCCGGCCAGTTGAGCGCCGTCCGGGCGCAGGAGCAGGCCGTGGCGTCGCAGTTGGCCGTGGCGCAGGGGCGCTACAACGCGGCGCTGGCCGCGTGGGACACGGCGGTGGCCAACTACCTGCGCGCCGAGACCGCCCTGCGGGCCGGAGCGGCGCACCTGCGGGCGGTCATCGGGCAGGAGCATCGGGCCGAGGCGGCCCTGGCGGCGGCGCAGCGCGCGGTGGCCGCAGCCAAGGTCGTGGTGGCCCAGGACCAGCACAAGGCCGACGAGGGCCTGCGCGTGATCGACGAGAACGGCTCCGTCTCCTTCCTCAGCGTGTTGCTGGGTGCGCACAACTTCGGGGACTTCCTCACCCGGTTGTCCATGCTGCAGAAGATCTGGTCGATGGAGATGGGCTTTTTGGGCCAGGCCCGGCTCGCCGAGGCGCACCTGGCCGTCCTGGAGCGCCAGCAGCAGGCGGACCTCAACCGCATCGCCGCGTTGCGGCGGCAGGCAGTGGCCCAGGTCGTCGCCCTGCAGGCGCAGGACCAGCGGGCGGTGCAGGCGCGCGCCGCCGAGAACGTGGCGGTGCAGGACGCCCAGGACGCCGTCGCCGGCCTGGTGAGCCAGCGCAACGGCCTGCTGGCCAAGATCCGGGCCATCCTGGCGGCGCTGGACTCGGGCAACGCCTCCTGGCCGCAGGTCCTCAAGCTCATCGACCAACTGGCCGGGGCGTACGGGATCAGCCCCGCCCTGGTGGAGGCCGTCGTGCTGCAGGAATCGGGCGGCTACTCCGGGGCGAAGAGCTCGGCGGGCGCCATGGGGCTGATGCAGTTGATGCCCAGCACCGCCGCCGCGCTCGGCGTCAGCAACGCCTACGACCCCGTCCAGAATCTCAAGGGCGGGATCACGTACCTCCTGGAGATGCTGCAGCGCTTCCATGGCAACGTCGCCCTGGCCTTGGCCGCCTATAACGCCGGACCCGGCGCCGTGGAGAAGTACGGGGGCGTCCCGCCCTACCAGCAGACCCAGCGCTACGTGCGCAACATCATGGCGATGGTCGCCCAGGGACGGTGAGGGGGGCACCGCCCCGGCGTGGCGAGGCCGGGGCGCGGGGGTAGCCCGCTGCTGCGGCCGCTGCCGGACTGGTGTCGCCGGTGCGCCGCAGAATCCTGCCCCCCTGGTCTCCGGGCCTCGCTGAGCCTTCTTGCGGCGGTGGCCCAACCCAGGAGGCCACCCTGAAAGGCCGCAGACGGTTCCCAAACCATCCAGCAAGGCGTGGTGCGCTACGAGGAACGCTGACCACAGCATGAGGAACGCTGACCACAGCATCCGGGAGGCGGTGCTGCAAGAACCGATGTTTGCAGCACCGCCGTCCTAGCCGCGGAGGCTGAAATCGCGCATCGCCTCGGTCACGGCCTCCAACTGCGCGTCGCGCCCCGGACCGGTGCCGCCCCCCTGCTCCGCACCCGCCGCGCCCCCCGCCTGCCCGTCCCCGGCGGCGGAGTTCCCCAGGGCGCCGCCGCCCGTCCGTTCCCCACGCCCCGCAGCGGGGGTGGACCCGCCCCGCGCGGGGGGACGCCCCCGCCGCGTGTCTGGGGTGCTCCGGGGCCCGGCTCCGGCGGGCTTCGCCGCGTCCCGGCCAGCCGTGTCTCGCTTCCCCCGCTCATCTCGGCCCATCCCAATCTCGCGCGACCCTCTGCCCCGCGCCGTCGACCGTGGGCAGGGTCGCGCCTCCCTCCCTTGCGGCACAGCATGCGGTCGCTCCTCAGCTTCACCCGCGCAGCGGCCGCGTATGTGAGGGAGCCGCGCGACCCCCGGGTCGCGCGGCTCCCTCACCCCCCGCTCACCGGGCTCGTCGCCCCGCCCGCCTGTGCGGAGCGCCGGACGGCGTCGATGGCGGCCATCTGCGCGATCGCGTCGCGCACCGGCAGCAACGGGGTGGCGCCGTCGAGGACGCAGTCGTGGAAGTGCTCCACGGCCGCCAGGAAGGCGGGCTCGTCGCGGGCGTCGCAGGCCACCTCCTCCGGCCGGCCCCGCCGCCGCAGGGTGATCGTGGCCCCGTCCCCGCGGGGGTGGTAGGGCTGCGCCACCACGATCTCCCCACCCGTGCCGACGATCCGGGCCTGGAGCGTGCTGTCGGTGTCGAAGGAGCAGGAGAACGTCCCGGCGCGGTCCGCGGCGAAGTGCAGCATCCCGACCACGTGGGTGTCGACCCCCTGCGCCTCGTCCCAGTGGCCGCGGGCGGTGGCGGCGGTCGGCTCGACGCCCAAGACGAACCGCAGCCAGGAGATGGGGTAGCAGCCCACGTCCATCAGCGAACCGCCCGCCAGGGGGGCGCTCATCCGGATGTCCGTCTGGCGGCGCGAGCCCGTCAAGGTGAAGTGGAAGGCGGCGTGGGCGTTGCGCACCTCGCCGATCGCCCCCTCGCGCAGCCAGCGCCCGATGCGCAGCGTCTGCGGGTGACAGCGGTAGACGAAGGACTCCATCGCCACGACCCCCGCGCGCTCGCAGGCCTCCACCGCCACGCGCGCCTCCCCGGCGTCCTGGGCGAAGGGTTTCTCGCACAGCACGTGTTTGCCCGCGCGCGCCGCGGCGCAGGTCCACTCCGCATGCAGGGCGTTGGGCAGGGGCACGTACACGGCGTCGATGTCCGGGTCGGCGATCAGCGCGGCGTAATCGGGCAACACCCGCCGGATCCCGTGGCGCTGCGCGTAGGCGGCGGCCCGGGCGGGGTCCCGGGCCGCCACCGCCTCCAGGCTTCCCCGCCGCGAGGCCGCCACCGCCGGAATGAACTGC
>DAHWHV010000493.1 GCA_027335545.1 Clostridia bacterium | reverse complement strand
CGGCGGCGGCCATCGCCGCCGCCGCCGGCCTGGGGGGGGCGGGCCACCCCCTGGAGGCCTTGGCGCGCTTCGCCGCGGAGCGGGAGCGCTGAGCCGGGCGAGGTCGGCGCCGGTGTCGGACGTGCTATACTGAGGCGACGGCGATGGGTGACCGTGCCGGGCGATGGGCCGGATGGGCTCCTGGAGAACGGCGCAAGGCTGCGGGCCCCGGCCGGGGGGAGGGCGCGGACGCGGGGGGCCGTGGATCGTGCACGGGGCGGGCGGGTGGCGCAGTATCATAGTCGGCCGCGGCGTGTCCGAAAGCGGACCCAAAAAGCCGCCAAGGGCACAGCGATGAAGTTCCTGGTGGTGGCTTGCGGCGCCCAGCCGTGGGTTGCTGCTGGGAGTTAAGGGGCTGGGGCGATCCGCAATGGCATGCGGGCGTGGACCCCGACCCCGCGGAGACCCGAGGTCCCGGCGCACCGGAGACGGTGGGCGGGGGCCCGGGGTATAAACCTGCACGTGGGGAATCTGCGTGCAGCGTAGCCTGCCTTGACGTGGCGGGGGCGGAAGCGGCGGTTCGGGCGTCCGCCGGGCCGGAAGGCCCGGGTCGGGCGTGCGGGCAGGTTCCCGAGGGCGGGGGGCCCCCCGCCCGAAGGGGCCGGTCGCGGAAATCCTCGCTGCAACAGAGGCTGAGGCACGTCCGTCGGCCGTGGGGAAAACCCCTAGGCTGTCCCGGTAGGGGATGCGGCGGGGATTACGGTGCGCGCTCAGTGGCCATCCAGCACCGCCGCGCCGGACGGGCCCGCTGGGGCCGTGCGGCGCAGGGCGACCAGGCGGAGCCCCCGTAAAGGGGAACCGCCGGCCCGGCGACGGGGCGGTGGGGGCGCGGGAAATCCGGCTGGACCTATGGCGCAAGATTGACCCGCCGCATTGCCACCCGTTTTCTCCCGTGCGACCCGGAGGCCCCGGACCCTGCCCGGGCGGTGGTGCGGGCGCGCCCGGACCAGCCTGCTGGCCGGGCGGCGCACGGCGTTGCGGACTGGGGCTTCGGGCCCCCTGGGGGATGCCATTTGCGACTGCGGCGGGACGGGGCGCGGCGCCACGGGGGCGCGGGGCGGCGCTGGCCGGCTTGGCGTTGCTGGTGGCGATCGCCGTGACGGTGCCGGTCGAGGGGTCTCTGGGCCAGCCGGGGCTGACGGCGGCCATGGTGGCCGTCGTGCTGCTGATCCTGATCGGGGCCCTGGGCGACATGCTGGCGATCGCGGTGGCCGCCGCCGACGAGCCGGCCCTGCACTCCATGGCCGCCCGGCGCCGGGTCGGGGCCAAGGGGGCACTGGCCCTGAAGCGTCGCGCCGATCGCGTGGCGAGCATTTCCGGGGATATTGTGGGGGATGTGGCCGGCACGGTCTCTGGGGCGATCGGGGCGGCCTGGTCCTTCTCGGCGGCGCACGCGCACGGCTGGCCGCCCACGGAGGCGGCCGCCTTGGCCGTGGCGCTGGTGGCGGCGCTGACCGTGGGGGCCAAGGGCACCCTGAAGGGCATCGCCCTCGAACACTGCCACGCCGTCCTGCAGGCCGCGGGGTATGTGGCGCACGTGGCGTCGGCACCCCTGGGGGCCCTGCGCGAGCGCCGCCGGGCTGGGTTGCGCCGCAGGTGAGGATGCCGGCGCGGCGGGCGGGGCCGTCCGGTCGGCGCCGCCGCGGGGCGGACGGTCGGGGCCGCACACGTCGGCTGGCTCCCGGGGGGCGTCTCGGCGCGGCCCCGACCAGAGGGGCCCGCGGACCCCGGGCTCCAGGGCCATGGGGGAGGCGCGCGGGTGGAGCCGCCGGGCGGGCGGAGCCCAAGGAGCGGGTGGCCCGCCCCGAGCAGGGGGGCCCTCGGGAAGGGCGGGCGGAACGCGGTGAAGTGGTTGCCTCAGATCACCGGTCCCCAGGACCTCCGGGGCCTCTCGCCGGAGGCGCTACGCGAACTGGCGGCCGAGATGCGCCAGAGCATCGTGGAGACCGTGGCGCGCAACGGGGGGCACCTGGGGGCCAGCCTGGGTGCCGTGGAACTGACCCTGGCGGTGCATACCGTCTTCTCCAGCCCTGAAGACCGGATCGTCTGGGACACGCAGCATCAGACCTATGGCCACAAGTTGGTCACGGGCCGCTTCGCGAGCTTTCCCACCCTGCGGCAGCCTGGGGGGCTCTCGGGCTTCCTGAAGCGCCGCGAGAGCCCGCACGACCACTGGGAGGCGGGTCACGCGGGCACCTCGCTGTCGGCCGCCCTGGGCATGGCGGCCGCGCGCGACCTGCGCGGGGAGCACCACGCGGTCGTGGCCCTGATCGGCGACGGCGCCCTCACCGCGGGGTTGGCGCTGGAGGCCCTCAACAACATCGGTCAGAGCCGGCGGCGGCTGATCGTGGTGCTCAACGACAACGGCATGTCCATCTCCGAGAACGTCGGCGCCCTGCCCACCTACCTGGCGCGCCTCCGCACGGAGCCGGCGTACCTGCGCCTGCGCGAGGACCTGAACTGGATCCTGCAACGCGTGCCGCTGATCGGTCCGCCCATGGCGCGGACGGTGGAGCGCGTCAAGGACGGCCTCAAGCACCTGGTGGTGCCGGGGATGCTCTTTGAGGAACTGGGGCTCACCTACCTCGGCCCGGTCGACGGCCACAACCTCGCCGCCGTGCAGGGGGTGCTGCAGCAGGCGCGCCAGATCGAGGGGCCCGTCCTCTGCCACGTGGTGACCGTCAAGGGTAAGGGCTACGGCCCCACGGAGGAGAAGCCCGAGGCCTCGCATTCCTTCGGTGGCACCTTCGACCCCAGGACCGGCCGCGTCCACCGCAAGGCCGCCGGCCACCCCACCTACACGCGGGTCTTCTCCGACACGCTGATCGCGGCCGCCGCCCGGGACGAGACGATCGTGGGAATCACCGCCGCCATGGGCGGCGGCACGGGCATCGACCGGTTCGCCGAGCGCTTCCCGGAGCGGGCCTTCGACGTGGCGCTGGCCGAGCAGCACGCCGTGACCTTCGCGGCCGGGTTGGCCAGCCGCGGGCTCAAGCCGGTGGTGGCCATCTACTCCACCTTCCTGCAGCGCGCCTATGACCAGATCGTGCACGACGTGGCCCACCAGGCCCTCCCGGTGGTCTTCGCCCTGGACCGGGCCGGGTTGGTGGGCGACGACGGGGCCACCCACCAGGGGGTTTTCGACCTCGCCTACCTGCGGCATGTCCCGGGTCTGGGCATCGTCGTGCCGCGGGATGAGGCGCAGCTCCAGCGGGCCCTGGTGACCGCGCTGGGCCGCGCGGATGGCCCCACCGCCCTGCGTTACCCCAGGGGCGAGGGCACCGGCGCCCCGTTGTGCGCGGACCCGGCCCCCCTGGCCTGGGGGCGCGGTGAGGTGCTCAGCGAGCGTGGCCACGACTGCCTGCTGCTGCCGCTCGGGCCGATGTGCGCCGAGGCGGAACGGGCCGCGGCGACGCTGCAGGAGCGGGGCATCGCGGTCACGGTGGTGGACGCGTGCTTCGTCAAGCCCCTGGACGTGGAGTTGCTGGTCCCCCTGGCGCAGCGCTGCGCCGCCGTCGTCACGATCGAGGAGCACGTCGCCCAGGGGGGATTCGGCGGGGCCGTCCTGGAGGCGCTCTCGGCGGCCGGCGTGGTGGTCCGCACCCGGGTGCTCGGCCTGCCGGATCGCTTCATCGACCACGGCAAGCGCGAGGCGATCCTCGCGGAGTGCGGCCTGGACGCGGACGGCATCGTGGCCGCCGTGTGCTCCCTGTTGCACGGCGCGCCCGAGGGGACCGCCCTCGGGCGGCGGGGGGCCTGAGTGGCCCCACGGGAGCGGTTGGATCAGGCCCTGGTGCGGCAGGGCCTCTTCCCGAGCCGCCAGCGGGCGGCGGCGGCCGTGCTGGCCGGCCTGGTGCTGGTCGACGGCGCCCCGGCGCGCAAGCCGGGGCAGGCGGTCGCGGAGGGGAGCCGGCTGGCGGCGAAGGCCGGTCCGGCGTTCGCCAGCCGGGCGGGGGCCAAGCTGGCCGCGGCGCTGGAGCGCTTCGGCGTGGATGCCTCCGGGCGGGTGTGCCTGGACGTCGGCGCTTCGACCGGCGGCTTCACCGACTGCCTGCTGCAGCGGGGCGCGGCGCGCGTCTATGCGGTGGACGTGGGGTACGGGCAACTGGCCTGGGCGTTGCGCACCGACGCCCGCGTGCGCGTGCTGGAGCGCTGCAACGCGCGTTTCCTCACGGCCGAGCACGTTCCGGAACCGGTCCAACTGGCCACGCTGGACGTCTCGTTCATCTCCCTGGTCAAGGTGCTGCCGGCGGTGATCGCGCGCATGCAATCCATCGGCGCCTGTGATAGCATCGAGCCCTTGATCGTCCCCCTGATCAAGCCGCAGTTCGAGGCGGGGCCGGCGCTGGTGGGCAGGGGCGGGATCGTGCGCGACCCCGCCGTGCATCGGGGCGTGCTCCGCCGGGTGCTGGCGGACTGCGGGGCGCTGGGCTGGGCGGCCGACGGCCTGATGCCCTCGCCGTTGCGCGGGCAGGACGGGAACCGCGAGTTCCTCACCCTGCTGCGCCGCGGGGGCACACGCCCGGGCGCCGATCCGGAGGGGCTGATCGCCTCCGCGGTGGCCGAGGCTTGGGCGGAGGCGTGAGCGCGGAGGGATGGCCCGCGCAGCGGAGCCTTCGCCTCAGCGCGGAGGGATGGCCCGCCGTGGGGGCCTTCGCCTCAGCGCGGAGGGATCGTACCGGGGTGTCTCCGCCTCTGCGCTCTCACGGGCGGGGCGCGGGCGGGCCCTGCGCCGGGCTCTCGCCGAGCACGTCCGCAGGGCTGAGCGGGCCCTCGATCCGGACTCCAGATCAGACCCGGCCGGGTGGGGCGCGCCTGCCGCGTGGGCGGCGCCG
>DAHWHV010000492.1 GCA_027335545.1 Clostridia bacterium | reverse complement strand
CAGCGGCCCACGCGCGCGGGCCGCGAAACGGCGGCGCGCCCAGCCAACGCCATACTCCAGCGCCACCCCCAGCAGGCAGCACGAGAGCGGGTCGGTGGCGAAGCGGAAGCGCATATTGTCCCCCACCTCGCCGATGTTGCTGACCACCCCGACGAACAGCACCACCCCCGTCAGCCAGGCACAGACGATCCGCCGGGGGTCGTCGCGGGCGGCCCCCAGGCCGCCGAGGGTGACGGCGACGCCGGAGGCCAGGGCCGCGACCAGGGTCAGGACGAGCCAGGGATAGATCGTCTTGGGCCGCGAGGCGTGGGCCCGCAGGCCGTTGGCGTGCATCAGCCGCAGGTAGAGCCCGGCGGCGTCGACGTGCAACGGCGCGCTCAGCGGCCAGGCGCGGGTCCACCCGCCGATCGCCGCCCGGTTGGCCTTGGGGATGTGGTGGTACTGCTCAGCCGGGCGGAAGTAGATGTACCAGGCGTGGGCGAAGGCGTAAACGAAGCAGGCCGGGCAGGCGCGCAGACCCGCCAGGTCGGCCTGCAGGTAGCGCTGCGACGCCCCCAGGTAGACGCAGTTGTCGAGGTTGCGCCGCCCGACCGAGGTCACGGCCTCCGTCAGGATCGGGGCGCCGATCGCGGCGCACGCCGGGGGCGCCATGCCCGCGTACACCGGCACGCGCGAGAAGCGAGGGACCAGCGCGATGGCCGGCATGCGGCCGGCGGCGACCAGGGCGCGCAAGCGCGGCGTGGGGATGTGGGTGTACATGGTCCCGGCCAGGTTCATGCCCATCCAGGAACTGTCGCTGAACTGGCCGAAGACGACCGCGTTCTTGGCGTAGAAGCCGAAGACCAGCAGCCCGAAGGGCAGGGCGGCCAGCAGGATGGTGCGCGCCCGGCGGCGCAGCGCCCAGGCCAGCAGGAGCGCCACGGCCAGGTAGAAGGGCAGCACGAAGGTGCTGCGGATGCCGCAGAGTACGAAGAGCAACCCGAAGAACGCCACCCAGGGCCAGGGCCGGCGGCCCGTCACGGCGGCGTGCAGCGCCAGGGAGGCCAGGAGCAGCAGGGTGGCCACGGGCAGGGTGTAGAAGGCCAGGTTCTCATAGAGCACGAAGGCCGGGCTGATCAGCAGCGCCGTGCTCACGGCGTAGGCCAAGCCGCGCCCGACCCCGAGCCGCCGCTGCAGGGCGTAACTGGCGGCGTAGGCGACGAAGGCCGTGAGCAGGAAGAGCACGTGCAGCGACAGGTCGAAGGCCCGGCCGGAACCGAACACCTTCAGCCACACGCCGATGAAGAGGTTGTAGAGCGGCGGCTGGGCGTGCAGGTACAGCAGGGTCTGCCAGAGGTGGTGGCGGAGGAGGGCCGGGTCCATGACCTCCTCGCTGCTGAGCGCCATCTGCGGGGCAAAGCGCACCCCGGCGAGGGCGAAGAGCGCCTGGGCGACCAGGAACGTGACCCCCAGGCCCAGGGGGATGCGGAGGCGGTCGCGGCGGGACGCCACGGAGCGCCACCCCTGCCAGAATCGACGCGGCAGCGACAGGGCCGCGCTCGAAGTGCGCCACCAACCGCCCACGGGCAGCTCTCCCCTACGCCGGACGGCTCGTCCAGAGCGACTCTAGAGGGTGGATTGCGCGAAACGTGTCAGTTTGCGCATACCCGTGCGGGGGGCTGGCGGCGGGGGTCGGGCGCACCCCGGGGGGCGGGCCGGGCATCGATCCGGAGGCCCCCCCGTCGGCGCCCCTGACCGCGGGGCCTCCAGGCGTCGACCGCGCGCCCCCTCCGTCCCCCGGCACCGGCTGGGCCGAGGCCCGCCGCCCGCACCGCGGGCCGGACCGCACCCACCCAGCGAGCCCGCGGCCCACCCCCGTCCCCCACCCGGCGGC
>DAHWHV010000486.1 GCA_027335545.1 Clostridia bacterium | reverse complement strand
CCAGGGCCAGGTGCCGGAACCGGAGCAACATCCCGCGCCGCCTGGCCCGGCCCTCCAGGTGCAGCAGGCAACCCAGTTCGCCCGCGACCACCGTCTCTGCCCCGGCGGCGATCAGCGCGTCGAGCTTGCGGTCGGCCATGGCGGTGGAGAGGGAGGGCTCCTTGACCGCGAACAGGCCGCCGAAGCCGCAGCACTCCTCGGAGTCCGCCTGCGCGCAGAGTGTGCAACCGGCGGCCGCCAGGCAGCGCTGCCCGGCGTCTCCGACGAAGGCGCCCCGCAGCGAGTGACACGAGGGGTGGAAGGCCATTCCCGCCGGGCCGGGGTCTGCCCCCCCGGGGTCTGCGGCGTCGGTCGGCGTGGCTTCCCCTTCCCCGGCGCCCCCCCCCGGAGTCGCCAGGTGGGGTGCGAGGAAGGCCGAGAACTCCACCGTGCGCGCGGCGAGGGCCGCGGCCTGGCCGGCGAGGGGGGAGTCGGCGGGGAAGAGGTGCGGGTAGTAGCGCAAGAGCATCGTGGCGCAGGACCCGGACGGGACCACCACCCGATCGTACCCGCTGAGCCGGGGGATCAGGCGGCGGGCCAAGGCCCGCGCCTCGGCCGGGTAGCCGGCGTTCCAGGCGGGTTGCCCGCAGCAGCCATCCCCCACCAGCACGACCTCGACTCCCGCGGCGGCGGCGACGAGGTCGGCGGCGGCGGCGGCCACCTCGGGCGCGAACGCCTGGGCCAGGCAGGTGACCAGGACGGCGATGCGCACGGAGAAAACGCCTCCGATCCTTGGCTCAGGCGGCTCAGGCGGCTCAGGCGGCTGGCTCCACCCCGCCCCGCCCGTCTCTTCGGGGTGGCCAGTGTCCGCGCCTGCCCGGGCCTGTGCCCGAGCGCGGCCACAGCAGTGGGGCGAGCACGAGCGCGATGGCGCGGCAGGCGCCCCTACTGGCCGTGCCCGCGCCGGCGCGGTACGCTGGCGGGGTGCACACTACGACGGGCGGGTTCTGGCATCGCTTCCGGTTGCCGATCCTCGGGATCTGGCTCGTGGCCCTGGTGCTGGCCGCCCCGGCTGCCCTCCACGTCGGCCATGCCCTGACCTCCTCGGGCTTTGAGAACCCGCGCAGCGCCGCCGCGTGGGCGGACCGCCGGCTGGGGCGCCTGCCCCAGGGGCCGGCGACCGATGCGGCCACGCTGGTCCGCGGCCTGACCGCCCCGGCGGTGTCCGCTCTGTGGGCTTCCGCGGCCGCCGCTCACGGCCTGGCCCCCACGGCGGGGTCGGTGGCGGCCCTGCCCGGGCGGCCGGACGCCGTGGTCGTGACCCTGCGCGCGCCGTCTCCCGCGGCGAGCGCCGCGGCTCGGGCCCTACGGGCCGCGGTGCGCCGCTCGCCGGGGGCCCGGGCGGCGTCGGTCGGACTGGGCTCCGCCGGCGGGGCGGTGGTGCGCTCGGCCATGCAGACGCTCCGCGTCGCCGGCTATATCGCGCTGCCGGCCCTGGCGGTCCTGCTGCTGCTGGTGTTCGACTCGGCCGTGGCGGCGCTGTTGCCCCTGGTCGTCGCCATGGTGGCCACCGTCCTCGCCCTGGCCGCCGTGGACCTGCTGGAGCCCTACCTGCGCCTCTCCGTCTACCTGACCAACATCGTGAGCTTCCTGGCGCTGGGCGTGGGCATCGACTACTCCCTCTTCCTCTCGGCGCGCTTCCGCGGCGGGTTGCGCGCCGGTCTGCCCGTGACGGCCGCCCTCGGGGCGGCCATGCGGACGGCCGGGCGTTCCGTGTTCTTTTCCGCCGTCGCCGTGGGGGCGTCGATGCTGGCCCTGCTGCTGCCGCGCACCGCCTACTGGAGCGGCTTAGCCGTCGGTGGCTGCGTGGCCGTGCTCGCCGTTCTGCTGACCACGCTGACCCTGCTCCCGGCCGTGCTGGCGGTACTGGGGACCCAAAGCGAGCGCGGTCGCATCCCGCGGCCCGCCTGGGCGGCCCGCTTCTGGCCCTCCCTGGCCGCCGGCCTCACGCGCCGCCCGGGGGCCGTCGCCGCGCTGGGGGTGGCCTGCCTGCTGGTCCCGGGGCTCTGGTCGGCGGGGCTGTCTGTGCGTTCCCCGGCCGACGTGGCCCACATGCTGCCGCGCACCTCCGTCGTCCGCCTAGCGGTGGCCCGCTTGCAGCAGGTCTACGGCCCCGGTTCGATCGCCCCCCTGCCCGTGTTTCTGCGGGCTCCCGGGTCCCTGCGCGCGCAGACCACCTGGACGGAGGTGGCCTCCGTGACCCGCGCCCTGCGGGCCCTGCCGGGCGTGGCCGCCGTCTCCTCCCCGGCCGCGGGCGCGCTGTCGCCCCAGGCCCTGGCGGCGGCGTTCGCGGCTCCGGGCGGCCCGCCCGCGGCGTTGCGGACCGCCGTCCTCCCCCCGCACGGCATCGCCCTCGCGGTGACGAGTCGCTACGGCCCGGACGACCCGCGGACCGCGGCGTTGCTCGGTCGGATGGACGCCGTGCTCCGCTCCATGCCGTCCGGGTGGCGGTGGGGCGTGGGGGGGGCCGTGGCCGCCCTGACCTCGTTCAACCATTTGGTGGCGCACACGTTGCCCGCGGTGGTCGCCGCCGTGGCGGCCGTGGCCCTGGTGGTCCTGCTGCTGGCGGGCGGGTCGCTGCCGATCGCGGTCCTGGCCGTGGCCTTCGACGCCCTCGTCGCGCTGGCGACGGCGGGCCTGCTGGTCGCCACCGTGGAGCGGGGGCGCCTGGGGTTCGAGGCGATGCCCCTGGACGCCAGCATCACGCCGCTCATCTTTGTCGTGCTCTTCGGGCTCTCCATGGACTACGAGGTCATCCTCATCCACCGCATCCGCGAGCACGCCGCCGCGGGCCTGCCGGCGGCCGCCGCGGCCCGCCAGGGCCTGACGGAGACCGGGGGCATGATCACCGGCGCGGGGCTGATCATGGTCGCCGTGTTCGCCGCCATGCTGCGCTCGCCGCTGCAGATCATGCGCACGTTGGCACTCGGCCTCTCCGTCGCGATCCTGCTGGACACCTGGATCGTGCGCACCTGCCTGGTCCCCGCCTCGATCGCGTTGCTGGGACGCCGGGCCTGGTGGCCCGCCCGGTTGGAGCCGGTCCCAGCCGCGGCGCCTCGGACCATGGATGCCGCGGACTGAAGGCTGGGGGCGGACGCGCCAGAGGGGCCGAGCCGGGGGGCCGCCCGGCCCGGCGGGGGGCGCCCCGCCGCCCCGCC
>DAHWHV010000473.1 GCA_027335545.1 Clostridia bacterium | reverse complement strand
GCCGCCGGTCTCGTCGGCGCGGCGGGCGGCATAGACTCGCCCGGCGGGGCGTGGGCTCGGGGTGGCGGGGCCCGGGCGACCCGGCGGGAGGCGGGCACAGGGACTATGGTCAAATTGTCGGACCTGCGGGAGCGGGACATCGTCAACGTCGCGGACGGGCGGCGCATTGGGATGCTGGGCGATCTGGAGATCGACCCGCGCAGCGGGCAGATCCTCGCCGTCGTGGTGCCGGGGGCGGCGCGCCTGTTCGGTTTGCTGGGGTCGGATGGCCAATGCCGCATTCCCTGGGCCGACATCGTCACCATCGGCGAGGACGTCATCCTGGTGCGTGGGACGGGGCCCGTGGCGCAGGCCGCCGGTCCGCGGCCCTGAGCTGGGCGGGGGCCGCACGGGCGCTCGGGAGCGGCGGCGGGGCTGTGCCCGCGCCAGGGGGGGCGCTTCGCTGGTGGCCCCCCCCCGCAGGGAGGGCCGGCAGGCGCCCGGAGGCCGGAGGTTGGGGGCGGGACCGCGGTGGATGTGGCCGCTGCCGGGACGGGTGCGTGGGAGTGGCGTTCCGCCGCGGGCGGTACGCATTTTTGGGGCGTTCGCGCCCTTGAGGCGATGGGTTGGGGCGCGGCCTTCTCCTCGCGGCTGGGGGGTTGCAGCCCGGAGCCCTGGGCGGGATTGAACCTGGGCCTGCGCGTCGGGGACGATCCCGCCCGGGTCGGGGAAAACCGTCGCCGCTGGGCGGCCGCGGCTGGCTTCGACCCGGACGCCGTGTCCGTCCTCGACCAGGTGCACGGGGCCCGCGTCGTGCGGGTCGAGGGCCCGGGAGCGGCAGGGGCGGCCGACGGCCAATGCACCGACCAGGTGGGTGTCGTGTTGGCCGTCGGCGTGGCCGATTGCGCCGCCCTCTACCTGGTCGACGCGCGGCGGGGCGTGGCGGCCCTGTGCCACGCGGGCTGGCGCGGGCTGGTCGCGGACATCCCCGGATGCGCCCTGCGCGCCATGGGGGAGGAGTTCGGGTGCCGGGCGGCCGATGTGCTGGCCGCTGTCTCCCCGTGCATCGGCCCCTGCTGCTACGAGGTGGACGGGCCGGTCATCGACGCGTTGCGCGCCTCGGCCCCCTGGGCCGAGGCGGTCCTGGCACCGACCCGCCTCGGTCACGCCCGCCTCGACCTCGGGGAGACCGCCCGACGCCGGCTGATCGCGGCGGGCGTCCCGGCCGGACGGATCGCGTTGTCCGGCCTGTGTACCTCGTGCGAGGAGGGGCGTCTCTTCTCCCACCGGCGAGACCGGGGGCGCACGGGCCGCATGCAGGCGGTGCTCTGGAGGCCCTGAGGAGCCGCCGGCGAACGACGCCAGCGAATCGGCTGGGGCTTCGCCGACCGGTGGGCGCCTGCTGTGCCTGATCTCCTGGCGCGCTGACCACGACGCAAGTGGGTGCGGCAAGCGCGGACTCTGGCCGCCCCCACCCAGTACGACCGCTGTCACCGTCGCGACCCCTTGCGCGCCAGGACTGCCGCACCCACCCCACCCGACGAAAAGCTGTTTCATGGCGGTTCCTCAGCTGGATGGTCGAGAGGGCGCAGAAGTTGCGGCGACCGTGTCAGGAGGGATCGGGGGGCGGCGGTGAAAGCCCGCGGGGCGGTGGGCCGCTGGGGCGGCCGTGGGGTGAGGCCATGCGAAGCGGCGGTGGGCGTTGCGCATCCGGCGTCGGGGTCGGCCTGGGCGGGGACGGGGTGGTCCGAGGCACCCGGGCGCGCGCGCCCGCCTGGCCCCCTCGCCGTCACCGGCCGGCGGGGCAGGGGCCCGCCGCGCGTCCGGGCCCGCCG
>DAHWHV010000472.1 GCA_027335545.1 Clostridia bacterium | reverse complement strand
GCCGCCGCCGCGCTTGCCCCCCAGGAGTTCGTGCTGGTTGAGCCACAGGAGGGCGGCACCCATGGCCAGGGCGGCCAGTGCTGCGGAGCCCAGGTAGGTCAGCATCGTGCCGACCTTGATGGCCCGGTCGAAGGCGGGCGGGCCGAGGGCCGCGCCGAAGAAGCGCGCCGTCCCGTAGAGCGCCGTGATCGTGCCCCGTTCGGAGCTGCCGGTGGCCGAGGTGATCATGGTGTTGACGGACGGCAGGAGCAGGCCGTTGCCGAAGCCCATCAGCGAGATCGCCGCCGTAAACGGCACGATCTGGCGGTGGAAGAAGAACATCCCCACGAAGGCCACGGCCGCGACGCCGAGACCGGCCAGGACCAGGGGCTTGGAGAAGCGAGTCGCCCGTTTGACCAGAAACGCGCCGGCGGCGTAGGAGGTCAGGGCCATCACCGCCACGGGGATGGCGATCACCAGCCCGCGCGACACGCCCTCGACATGGTGGCGTTCGCCCAGGACATCGGCGTAGTAGCTGAGGATGCCGAACAGGAAGAAGAGGGCCAGGGCCCCGGCCAGGAAGCAGGCGGCGAGGGAGAGCCCCTTGCGGTGGAAGACGTGGCCGATCCCCCGCACGAAGCCCCCCACGGGCCGATCGGTAGTGGTGCCCTTGGGTTCCCGCACCAGCAGCCAGACGGCCACGGCGGCGGCCCAGGCGATCAGCGGGTAGATGAAGAAGGGCGCGAACCACACCAGCATCATCGCCGCCGCGCCGAGGATCGGGCTGACCACCTTGCCAAGGCCGTTGCTGGCCTCCAGCAGACCCAGAACCTTGCTGCGCTCACCGCTCTTGAAGATGTCGCCGGCCAGGGCCATGGCCACCTGGTAGGTGCCGCCGGCGCCGATGCCCTGCAGCACGCGCGCCGCCAGGATCACGCCGTAGGCGTGCTGCCGCCAGAGCAGTGGGGCCAGGGCGCCCAGCAGGCCCCCCAGGCCGAAGACGACGAGGGACGGGACGATGACCACCTTGCGGCCGTAGCGGTCCGAGAGGTAGCCGCCGACCGGGATGACCAGCCCGGCCGCCAGGGAGAACACCGTGATCAGCAGCCCGACCTGCAGGAGCGATTTGTGCAAGGCCTTTTGGATGGCCGGCAGCACCGGGATGAGCATCGAGTTGGAGAGGACCATGACAAAAGGGACGCTGGCCAGTGCGGCGAAGTTGACCCGGGTTTCCGCTCGCAACGCCATTCCTCCGAGGGGGCCGTGTGCCGCGGCGCCGCGGCCCGCACCCGGCTAGGGTGGGCGGCTCGCAGGCCGGGTATGCGGTCCGGAGACGACGGGGGAGGGTCGCTGCGTGTCGCGCCAAGGGGAGAGCCTCAACGCGGCGCCGTCGCGTCGGCCCGGGGCGGCGCGCCGCCGGGCCTTTCGCGCCTGGGGGCCCCGTCCGCACCTGGCGGGGGGCACCTCCTCGCCTCCGGGCTCGGCGGTGGCACCGGTGCCGAGCGGCCGGCTGCGCGCGGCCGCCCTGGCGGCGCTGCTGATCGCGGTCCTGGCGGCGGTGCTGCACACGCGCCCCTTTTTGCTGAGCCGCCTGGACATCACCGGTCTGCGCCAGGTGACCCGCTCCGAGGTCGTCGCCGACCTGGCCCTGCCCGCGGGAACCTACACCTGGCAGGTGCGCCCCTGGGTGCTGCGCCGCCGCCTGACCGCCGATCCCATGATCGCCCACGCCCGCATCGGCGTGCACCTCCCAGACCGGTTGTCGGTCGCCCTGGTCGAGCGCGTGCCGGTCGCCCTGCTCCTGGAGGGGCGCACGGCCTGGGAGATCGACCACGCCGGGCGCCTGCTGCGCGCCGTGCCGGCGACCGGTGGGCACGTGTCGCTGGCGGGGCTGCCGCCGGACCTGCCGGAAGTGGTGGGCGCCCGACTGCCCGCGCCCCAGGCGGGCCGGCTGGTGCGCACCGTGCCCGTCCTGCGGGCCCTGCGGGTGGCGGAGTCCCTGGGCGGAGCCGCCGGCGCGGAGATCGCCGCGGTGACCGTCGCCGCCGACGGGACCGTCGGGGTGCGCACGGCCGGAGGCGTCCCGGTCGACTACGGGTCGGGTCGGGCGGCCGTGCGGCAGACGGAGGAGCTGCTCGGCATCCTGACCTGCGCCGGGGGCCTTGGGGTCCGCCTGGCCTCCGTGGACCTCGCCGCCCCGGCCACCCCGGCGGTCCGGGTGCGGCCGGGCAGCCCCGCCTGGACCCAGTGCCCCAGCGCGGCTGGGTGAGGGGGCCGGGGCGCCTCGCCGTGGGGGGCACGGTCGGGGTGCCCCGGCGCGTCTCGGGCCGCCGGCGTCGGCCGCGGCGCCCGGGCCCCCCGTCGCCCCCGCACCCCACCGGGTGTGTGGATTTTCCGGGTGAGCCGATTACAGGAATCGGTCGGGGCCGAGGGGAACTCCCGCGCCGGGCGGCTCGTCCCGCCCCGGTGCCACGGTCGCCCCCCCGGGTGCGAACGACGGCGTCGATCACGGGCAGCCGGAGGGCGGAGGCATGAGCGGGGCTCGGAACGCACCGGTCGTGGCTGCCCTCGATGTGGGCAGCAGCAAGGTGGTGGCGGCGCTCGCCCTGCCCGAGGCCGACGGCCTCCGCGTGTTGGGGGTGGGTCAGGCGCCCGGAGCCGGCGTGCGCCGGGGCGCGGTCGTCGACGTCCCGGCCGCCACGGCCGCCATTGGCTTGGCGGTGCAGCGCGTGCGGCGCGTCGTTGGGCGCCCCTTCCCGGCGATCATGCTCGGTTCGGCGGCCGGCGACATCCTTTCATACAACCGAGATGTGGAGATGGAGCTGGAGCCCCCCGGGGAGGTCCTGGCCCACCATGTGGCCGAATTGATGGCCGAGGTCCGCCGCACGGCGCTGCCCCCCGGGTACCAGCTCGTGCATGCGGTGCCGCAGGAGTTCATGGTGGACGGCTTCGAGGGCTGCACGCAACCGGTGGGTCTGGCGGCGGACCGCCTGGGGCTCAGCGCCCACTTGGTGGCCTGTCAGGGCACGTTGCTGGCCAACCTCGTGCAGGTGGCCCTGCAGGCGGGTCTGCAGGTGGAGGACTTCGCCGTCGGCGTGCTCGCCGCCGCGGAGTCCGTGCTCAGCGACGAGGAGCGAGCCGGCGGGGTGGTCCTGGTCGACATCGGGGCGACGGCGACGCAGGTCGCCGTCGTGGTCGGCGGCCAACCCGTCGGCTCGGCCACCGTGCCGTTGGGCGGGGAGCACGTCACGCAGGCCATCGCCCAGGGCCTGCGGCTGGCGCTGCCCGCGGCGGAGGGGGTCAAGCAGCGCCTGGCGACGGCGGACGTGCGGGCGGCGACCGACCGGCTGCTGGAGGGACTCCCCGTGGATCCGCCGGCGGAGGGGGCGGCGGCGGACGCGCCGCCGCTGACGGAGCGCGCCCTGGCGGAGGTGGTGGCCGCGGCCGCTGGCGAGATCCTGGCGCCCGTGGCGCGCCTGATCCAGGGCGCGGGCCTCTCCCAGCACTTGAGCGCCGGCGCCGTGCTCACCGGTGGGGGGAGCCGGCTGCGCGGGATCGACGCGCTGGCGATGCGGACGCTGGGATGCCGCGTCCGCTCCGGCGGCGCGTTGGGGGCCGAGGGCCTGTTGGGGAGTCCGGAGTGCGCGGTCTGCGTGGGCCTGCTGCAGCTGGCCGCGCAGCGCCGGACCGGGGGGCGGCGCCTGCCGCCGGTGCCCGGGGTGGTGCGCCGTCCCTGGACGCTGCCCGCCTGGCTGGGCGGCCCTTAGCCGGGTGGCGGGTCGGGACCCTTGGCGGGGGGCTGGAGGCGCCGCGAGGCCAGGACCGGTGCCGGGTGGCGGACCGGCGTTCGCGCGCCCGGTGGTCGCGAGGCTCGATGGGTCTGCGGTCTTGGCGGGGTCTAGGGGTCCAGAGGAGGCGCCGGACGGGCGGGGGAGAAGAGGGCGGCGCGCCCCGGCGGCGCCGGGCAGGGACAGGCCTGGCCGGCCGGGCGCGCGGCGCCCAAAAGGGGGAGAGTCCTTGCTGGACTTTGACGTCGACGAGCATCGCTACGCCGTGATCAAGGTCGTGGGCGTGGGGGGCGGCGGCAACAACGCCGTGGACCGCATGATCCGCTCCGGTCTGCGGGGCGTGGAGTTCATCTCGATCAACACCGATCTGCAATCGCTGGGCCGTTCGGATGCCACCACCAAGATCCAGATCGGCTCCGCCCTCACCCGCGGGCTGGGGGCCGGGGCCAATCCCGAGATCGGGCACAAGGCCGCCGAGGAGTCCCGGGAGGCGATCGCCGAGGCCCTGCGCGGCGCCGACATGATCTTCGTCACCGCCGGCATGGGCGGGGGCACGGGCACCGGCGCCTCGCCGGTCATCGCCCAGATCGGCAAGGAGGGCGGCGCCCTGACGGTGGGCGTGGTGACCAAGCCCTTCACCTTCGAGGGGGGGCGGCGCTCCCAGCAGGCGGAGAAGGGCATCGCCAACCTGCGCCAGCAGGTGGACACGCTGATCACCATCCCCAACGACCGGTTGCTGCAGGTGGTCGACAAACGCACGCCGTTCGTCGAGGCCTTCCGCATGGCCGACGACGTCCTGCGCCAGGGGGTGCAGGGGATCAGCGACCTGATCGCCGTGCCCGGGCTGATCAACCTGGACTTCGCCGACGTCAAGACGATCATGTCCGAGACGGGCTCGGCCCTGATGGGCATCGGCGTCGGCAAGGGGGACAGCCGCGCCGCCGAGGCCGCGCGCGCCGCCATCAACAGCCCGTTGCTGGAGACCTCCATCGAGGGGGCGCGGGGGGTGCTGCTGAACATCACCGGCGACCCCAACCTCGGGCTCTTCGAGGTCAACGAGGCGGCGGAGATCGTCACGCAGGCGGCCGACCCCGACGCGATGATCATCTTCGGGGCCGTCGTGGACGAGAGCCTGGAGGACGAGGTGCGGATCACGGTGATCGCCACCGGCTTCGACCAGCGCAGCCCGCGGCCCCAGGACCTGGGCGAGCTGCCCCTGAAGCCCTTCACCGAGGAGTTGGATATCCCGGCCTTCCTGCGGCGGCGCAGCGAGCGCACGGAGAAGAGGTAGCGGCGCGGGCCTCGGCGGGGCTGCCCCCGACCGGGGCCCGGCGGCCCACGCACCCGTGTGCTCCGGACCTGTATACTAGAGTTGTATACGACAAGGGGTCCGCGGCGGCACGGGGGTGAGCGCGTGGCGGCGAAGGTGGAGCCCCTGGAGCCCGACGCGCTGCCGACCCTGGGCGGCGCCAAGCACTGGACGCCGGAGCGCCTCTTCGCCCGGGTGGCCGAGCTGCCCGGCGGGGACGCGGCGCTGGTCCGCCGCGCCTATGACTTCAGCCGTGAGGCCCACGAGGGCCAGCGCCGCGTCTCCGGGGAGGACTACATCGTCCACCCGGTGGCCGTGGCCGGCATCCTCGCCGAGATCGAACTGGACACCCCCACGATCGTCGCCGGGTTGCTGCACGACGTGGTCGAGGATACGCCCGTCACGCTGGAGGGGCTGCGCACCGCCTTCGGCCCCGAGGTCGCCGAGTTGGTGGACGGTGCCACCAAGCTGGAGCGCCTGACCGCCCGCACCCGGGCCGAGGTGCAGGCGGAGAACTTCCGCAAAATGTTCCTGGCCATGGCGCGCGACGTGCGGGTCGTGTTGATCAAGCTGGCCGACCGGCTACACAACATGCGTACCCTGGGTCACCTGGACCCGGTGCGCCAGCGCCGCATGTCCGAGGAGACCCTGGAGATCTTCGCCCCACTGGCCCACCGCCTGGGCATCTTCCGCTTCAAGTGGGAGCTGGAGGACCTCGCCCTGCGCTACCTCGACCCGGAGGCGTACTACGAGTTGGCGGGGCGCATCGCGCAACGCCGGCACGAGCGCGAGGGCTACGCGCGCGTGCTCATGGAGGAACTGCGCGGGCGCCTGGCGGAGGTCGCGATCGCGGCGGAGATCAGCGGGCGGGCCAAACACTTCTACAGCATCTACCAGAAGATGTACCAGCAGGGCAAGGACATCGGCCAGATCTACGATCTGGTGGCCATCCGGGTGATTGTCGAGAACATCAAGGACTGCTACGGCGTCTTGGGGATCGTGCACACCGTCTGGAAGCCGTTGCCGGGCCGCTTCAAGGACTTCATCGCCATGCCCAAGTCGAACATGTACCAGTCCCTGCACACCACCGTGCTCGGGCCCGAGGGGGAGCCCTTCGAGATCCAGATCCGCACCCGGGAGATGCACCGCACGGCCGAATACGGGATCGCCGCGCATTGGACGTACAAGGAGGGCGGTCGCAGCGACCGCGACTTCGACCGCAAGCTGTCCTGGCTGCGCGAGATCCTGGACTGGCAGCGGGAGCTGAAGGACGCCCGGGAGTTCATGGAGTCGCTGAAGATTGACATGTTCGCCGACGAGGTGTTCGTCTTCACCCCCAACGGCGACGTCTTCGAGTTGCCGGCCGGCAGCACGCCGATCGACTTCGCCTATCGCGTCCACACCGAGGTCGGCCACCACTGCGCCGGGGCGCGGATCAACGGCCGCATCGCCCCGCTGGAGACCCACCTGCAAAACGGCGACATCGTGGAGATCATGACCAGTCCCTCCCATGGACCGAGCCCGGATTGGCTGTCCATCGTCCGCACCGGCGTGGCCAAGAACCGCATCCGCCAATGGCTCAAGAAGGAGCGGCGGGACGAGGCCCTGCGCCTGGGGCGGGAGAGCCTGGAGCGGGAGTGCCGACGGCAGGGCTGTGAAGCGGACGAACTGCTGCAACCCGACCGGCTCGCGGAGGCCGCGGGGCGGTTCTCCTTCCCCGACGTCGAGGAGTTGCTGGCCGCCGTCGGCTTCGGGGGGGCCAGCGCCGCGCAGGTCGTGGGCCGCATCCGTGAGCTGGAGCGGCGCCGGGCGGCCGGGGTGGGCCCGGTCCTGGAGCTGGCGCCGGCAGCCGAGGCCCCCCGGCCGGACACCGTCGCCGCCGTGACCCCCGAGGCCCTGGAGTCCGTGCGGGTCCAGGGCGAGCGCAACGTCCTGGTGCGCTTCTCCCGCTGCTGTCACCCGGTGCCGGGGGATCCCATCCTGGGCTACCTGACCCGCGGCCGGGGCGTCAGCATCCACCACCCCGACTGCCCAAACCTCCAGGGGCACCGCGGGGAGGCCGGGCGGATCATCGAGGTGTCCTGGGACGCCGTCCACGCCAAGGCCTACCCCGTGGAGATCGCGATCACCGGCTACGACCGGCCCGGCCTGCTCTCGGACATCACCCAGATCGTGGCCGAGGGGCGGCACAACATCCTCTACGCCTCGGCGCGCGGCGGGACGCGGGCCGGCCAGGCCCTCATCGACGTGGTGATGGAGGTCGCCGACCTCGAGGAGTTCCTAGCGGTCCGCCGCAAGATCCTCCGCGTGCGCGACGTCCTCTCCGCGGAGCGGACGGTCCGGACCCGCAGCCGGGGATTGCGGGCGCTCGGCGGGCCGCGCTGAGGCCCGCGGCGGGGCCCGCTGCCGGGGCTCGCTGTCGCTGCGGTGAAGGGGGGGCCGCGGGTGCGTGCGGTGGCCCAGCGCGTCCGCTCCGCGGGGGTGAGCGTGGAGGGCCGGGCGGTGGCGGCGATCGGCCCAGGGCTCTGCGCCTACGTCGGCGTCGGGGTGGGCGATGGCCCGGAGGACACGCGCCACCTCGCGGACCGGCTCGCCCACCTGCGCATCTTTCCCCGCCCCGGCGGGCCGCGGGGGCGGATGGCGGTCTCCCTGCTGGAGTCGGGCGGGGCCCTGCTGCTCGTACCACAATTCACCCTGTACGCGGACCTGCGCCACGGGCGCCGCCCGGACTTCACGGGGGCCGAGGAGCCGGCGCGCGCCCGGGTCCTGTTGGCGGACCTGGCCGCCGCCCTGCGGGGACTGGGGGTGGCCGTGGGCGAGGGCGTCTTCGGGGCCGACATGGAGGTGACGGCGAGCGTCGACGGGCCGGTGACCATTCTGCTGGACAGTCGTGGCGGTGGGTCGGGGGGGCGCGCCCGGCTCGGGGACCCGGCGCCGGTCTGAGCGGCCGGTCCGGCGTGCACCCCGGCAGGGTCGGCCGGGGCGCTGCCCGGCCGGTCGTCGCCGTAACCCTGCCCCCCTTGCCCGCGGCGCGGTTCGTGCTAGACTCTCTCGACCGTCGGGGGCCCGAGCCCGGGGCTGCCGGCGACACCCCGCGTAGGAGGCCGCTCGTATGATCGCCTACCCGCTGGTGACCGCGCTGGTGCTGGCGGTGCTGACCGCCGCCGTTTACGGGCAGTGGCAGACCCGCCACCACGCCCACCAACTCGCCTGGACCGTGTCGTTGGCATGGGGCCTGATCGGCACCCTCGCCTACCTGGGGGCCGTGCTCTCCGGCGGCAACGCCTGGCTGTTCCGCCTCTACTACATGGGCGGCGCCGTGCTGATCGCCCCGCTACTGGGGGTGGGCAGCGCCTATCTCCTCCCCAACCGCCTCTGGGCGCGGCTGCTGCTGGGCGTGACGGTCGCCTGTGCCGCGCTGGCCGGGGTCGGCCTGGTGGTCGCCCCGCTACGCGCCTCCGCCCTGGCGCACCTGGCCTGGGGGCCGGGGAGCACCGCGGTGACGAGCCCGTTGGTCATCGTGCCCCTGATCGTCGCCAACTCCCTGGGCACCGTGGCCGTCGTGGGCGTGGCCCTGCGCTCCGTCTTCACCGCTCTGTTCCGGGGCAGCCCCTGGGCCTTCGTCGGCGGCAACGCCCTGATCGCGGGGGGGACGCTGGTCGTGGCCGCCGCGGGCTCCATGGCCCGGCTGGGCAACGGGGCCGGCTTCTGGGGCACGATGAGCGTGGGCTGGGTCATCGTCTACGGGGGATTCGCCCTCATGGCCGCGGCGGCGACGCGCCTGCAGGTGGCGCGCCGTTCGCCGGCCGTACCCTGAGCGTGGGGCCCGCCCGGGGCAGGGCGACGCGGGGTCGTCCCCCGCCCCGGCGACGTCGCGCCCGGTCCCACCGCGTGGGGCGGCACCGACGGGGCGTGACCGGGAGGGGCTCGTCCACCCGGGACGCCTCGGCCGAGGCCCCAGGGCCCCAGCGGCGAGCTTGACCCCCGGGACGCGGCCCCCCTACACTGGATGGGTGACGCGACCCTCCTCGCCGAGCGCGCCCCGGCGGGGTCGGTCGTGTGCGGCAGACCTCGCTCCGCTGGACGGGGCGGGGTTTCTTCTTTCGTTTTCTTGTGGGTCCATGGGTGTGGGTCCATGGGTGTGCGTCCATAGGGTGTTGCATCCGTGGTGTGGATGCGTGGGTCTGCCGCGGGCGGGGGCGCTGCGGCGGGGCGGGGGGCAGCGCCGCACCGTTGGGGCGTTGCGGTGCGCTACCGGGCCACCCGATTGGCGGCGCGGCCGTCGTTGGCGCGGGGCGGGGGTCCAGGGGCAGGGGGGAGACGCTTGCCGAGGCCGGTGGTCCGTCGCCCGCGGGGCACGGAGGACGTGCTGCCGGACGCCGCGCCGCGCTGGCGACGCCTGGAGGGGCTGGCGCGGGCCTTGGCGGAGCGCCACGGGTTCGGCGAGGTGCGCACGCCGACCTTCGAGCACCGGGAACTCGTGCGCTGGTCCGGGGAGCGTCCGGGGGCCGCACCGACGTACGACTTCCTGGATCGGGGCGGACGCGCCCTGAGCCTGCGGGCCGGGTCCTCCGCTCCGCTGGCCCGCGCCTGCCTGCAGGGGGGCCTGCTGGGGGGCGCCTTCCCAGTCAAGGTCTTCGGGCTGATGTCCGCCTGCCGCTACGAGCGGCCGGGCGCCGGGCGGCTGCGCGAAGAGCAGCGCTTCGCCTGCGAATCGTTCGGCGCCCCGGGGCCGGCCGCGGACGCCGAGCTGATCGTGCTGCTGGCGGAGGTGTTGACGGGCGCGGGCCTGGACCGGGCCACGGTCGAAGTGGGGAGCGTGGGTTGCCCGGACTGTCCGTCCGCCGGGGCCTCGGGCCCGGAGGCGCGGGCCGGGGCGGGCTGGGCGCCGCCGCGGCCGGACGGCATGGCCGATCCGGGGGCCCAGGGCGGGGCCGAGGCCGCGCGGGTCGGCCTCTGCGCGGCCTGTGCC
>DAHWHV010000459.1 GCA_027335545.1 Clostridia bacterium | reverse complement strand
GGGCGGGGCACCGCCCAAGCGCGGTCGCCGCAGGGACGGAAGCGGCGGGACATCGGCGCGGGGGACACCGGAGCCGGGGGGCGGCTGCCGCAGGGACCTCGGCAGCCGCCCCTACCGCAGCCGCTCGCTATGCGCCCGCAGCAGCCGCCAGCGGCCGTCCTCGCCCCGGCGGTAGCTCTCTACCGTCAGTTCGGCGTTGTTCCACTCCGGGTGCGCGGGAAAGAGCGCGTCGACCCGCATCGCGGCGGCCGCCTCGGCGGGGCCGCGCTGCAGCCAGAGGATGGCGCTGCGGCGCCAGTGCGCCGCCTCCCCGCGGGAGCGGGCGAAGGAGGCCTCCATCAGGGCCAGCACCCCGGCCCGGTCCACATCGAGGATCTCCGACCCCTCCGGCCCGGCGAACGTGCCCCGAAAGGCCTCGTCCAGGCACTCGCCCATGGCGTTCAGGTCTCCGCGGTCCCAGGCCGCGAAGTACCTCCGGTGGAAGGCCGCCAAGGCCTCCGCTTCCCGCGCCGCGCCTCCGCCGGCCATGCGCCCGCCCCCCCCCCTGCCGCGTCCCGATTCGAGCCGCCGGGGCGCCAACCCTGCGACCCCGGCCGGGTCCGCGGAGGGGGGCCTCACTCCGGCAACGCGGCCACCAAACGCTTGAACAACCAGCCCCTCTGCTCGAAGTCGCGGAACTGGTCGTACGAGGCGCAGGACGGGGACAGCAGCACCACCTGTCCGGGACGCGCGCCCTCCGCGGCGAGTTCGACCGCCGCCTCCAGGTCGGGCACGCGCACCACCTCCGGCCCGCCGCCCGCGGCCTCGATCGCGGCGGCGATGGCCGCCGCCGTGGCGCCGAACAGGAACACGCGCTGCGCCCCGGCCGCGACGCGCTCACCAAGTTCGTCGAAGGGCAGGCCCTTGTCGTATCCCCCCGCCAGCAACACCACCGGTTCACCGGCAAAGGTCTCCAGGGCGGACAGGGTGCGATCCGGCGTCGTGGCGATCGAGTCGTTGAACCACCGGGTCCCGCGCCAGGCGCGCACCAACTCCAGGCGGTGCTCCACGCCGCGAAAGGACGCGACGACCTGAGCCAGGATGGACGGGGGCACCCCGGCGGTCAGGGACAGCGCGGTGGCGGCGGCGACGTTCTGCACGTTGTGGGCGCCCGGCACCGCGATGGCCGACAGGGGCAGCACGGCCACGCGCTGGCCGCAGGGCCGCGCCGGCCCCGGCGCGGGCGAGCCGGGGCCCGGCAGCCCGGGCGGGGGGGTCCAGCGCACCTCCCCGTCCTCGACGCCCGCCCCGGCCTCCACGGGTCCCGTGGCGCGGAAGCCGAGGCAACCGGAGGGGGCCTCCCGCGCCAGGCGGGATGCCTCCGGGTCGTCCAGCCCGAAGACGGCCCAGTCGCCCGGCCCCTGCCGGCGATAGATGCGCCGCTTGGCGTCCGCGTAGGCCGCGTAGGAACCGTGCACGTCGAGGTGGTTCGGGCGGAGATTGAGCAGCGCGGCCACGCTGGGCGCCCGGCGGGCCAGTTCCAACTGGAAGCTGGAGAGCTCCAGGACCAGCCAGGCCTCCGGGCCCAGGGTGTGGAGGCGGTCGATCAGCGGCAGGCCGATGTTCCCGCCGACCAAGCTCCCTGGACGCCAACGGCGCACGGCCTCGCCGACCAAGGTCGTGGTGGTGGTCTTGCCGGCGCTGCCCGTGATGCCGATGACGGGACAGGACGCCAACTCCAGGACATAGGCCGCCTCGGTCCAGAGGGCGGCCCCCGCCGCGGCGGCCTCCGCCAGCACCGGTGTGTCCTTGCGCATGCCCGGGGTGACGAAGACGGCGGCCAGCCCGTCCAGGCGTTCGCGCAGGCGGTCCAGGTAGCCCTCGCCGCAGTGCAGGGGGGCGTCGGGCGGCAGGTCCGCGGCGTAGGGATGGAGGTCGGCGGCCGCCTTGCGATCGTAGGCCTCGATCCGCGCCCCCGCGCGCGTCAGGTAGCGGGCAACCGCGGCGTTGCTCCGCTGCAGCCCCACCACCGCCACGCGCCGCCCGGCCAGGCACGGCAGGCCCTCGGGCCGCTCGCCTCGGGGCGATGACCCGCTCACCGAAGAGCCCTCCCCCTCCGCGCCGGCCCCGGGCACCGGCCCGGCGGCGCCTCCGACCCGGGGCGCGACGGGCCCCCACGCGCGGCCCGCGGACCCGTGGGCGGCCCCGCCACCCGGCACGCCCCGCGACGACACACCCTGCGACATTCTAGCCGCCCGCGGCGCCTTTGGCACAGGCACCGCCCCGGATGGGTCCCACCGCCCCCCCCCCCCCCCCGCG
>DAHWHV010000448.1 GCA_027335545.1 Clostridia bacterium | reverse complement strand
CCCGCGCCCACGGCGCCGCGGATCTCCCCGCGGGCGTGGGCCTGGGCCAGCAGAACCCGCAACCCGCGCCCCATGGCCGCGACCGCCTCGGCCCGCGGCAGGGCCGCCACGGCCGCGAGGGTGAGGCCCGCGGCGGCCGCGACGGCCTGCTGCGGGGTGTCGGCCACGCAGCCCTGGGGCGCGAAGGCGCCGCAGTCGAAGACGACGGGACGGGCGCCGCCCGCGGCCACTTCCGCGGCCAGGTAGGCGATCTCCTCGCCCTTGGTGTCCAAAGTGCCGATGACGGCCACCCCGGGGGCCGCGCCGCGATCGCCCGGCCCTTCCGCCAGCCACCGCCGCGCGGGGCCCTCGCCGGGTCCGGTGCCCTCCGTAGCCACGGGCCGCCTCAGCCCCCCACCCGCAGGCCCTTGAAGCGCTCGGTCTGCGTCCGGATGGCCACCTCCGTCGGCAGCCGCTCCACGCTGCTGGCGCCGAAGAAGCCCACGACGCCACTGGTGTGCTCCAGCACGTACTGCGCGTCCTCCGGATCGGCGATGGGCCCGCCGTGGCAGAGCACCAACACGTCGGGGCGCACGGCGTGGGCGGCGTCGGCCATGGCCTGCACCCGAAGGGCGGCCTGGTCCAGATCGATCGCCGTCCGGGCGCCGATCGTCCCCTTGGTGGTCAGGCCCATGTGCGGGACGATCAGGTCGGCCCCCGCCTGGGCCATCGCCCGCGCGTCGTCCGGCCCGAAGACGTAGGGGCAGGTGAGCAGGGCCATCTGATGGGCGGTGCGGATCATCTCGACCTCGAGCCCGTACCCCATGCCCGTCTCCTCCAGGTTCTGGCGGAAGAGGCCATCGATGAGGCCGACGGTCGGGAAGTTCTGCACCCCGGAGAAACCCGCCTCCTTCAGCTGGTTCAGGTAGACGGGCATGAGGCGGAAGGGGTCGGTGCCGCAGACGCCGGCGAGCACCGGCGTGTCCGCGACGACCGGCAGGACCTCGCGCCCCATCTCCAACACGATGGCGTTGGCATCCCCATAGGGCATCATCCCGGACATGGAGCCGCGACCGGCCATGCGAAAGCGCCCCGAGTTGTAGACGATCAACAGGTCCACGCCGCCGGCCTCCGCGCTCTTGGCCGTGATCCCGCTACCGGCGCCGGCGCCGAGGATCGGCCGACCGGATTGGACCTGGGTGTGCAGGCGTTGGAGGATCTCCGAGCGAGCGATGGCCATCGCGACGCACCCCCTTGCCGCACTGGGCGGACGCCCCCCGGTTCGGCGCCGGGGGGTCCGCTCCTTCGACGTCGCGCCCGCCCTTTGGTCGGCCCCGCGGCGCCGCGGGCCGGGAACGCCCCGGCGCGGACGGCCGCGCCCCCGCGCGGAGGCGCGGCTTAGAGGTGTTTGAGCCAGAGGCGGAATCCGCCCCAGGCCCGGGTGAGGAGGCCGCCGGCGGGGTCGGGGGCCGCGGCGACGACGGGCGCGCTGGCGATCACGTGCCCCGCCAGAGTGGCCCGCACGCTGCCGATGGTCTGGCCCGAGTGCACCGGTGCGACGAGGTAGGGCGGCAAATGGGCGCTGGTGACGGGCACGGCGGGCTGCGCCGTCCGCGGCACGACCACCCACGGCTGCGCCGTCACCCGCAGGGCGACCGACGGCGCCTTGGCCCCCCACACGCGCGTGCCGTGGGGCGGCAGGGGCCGCTGCCAGGAGATCTGCACGTCTTGGAACTGCGCGAAGCCCCAGTTGAGCAGGCCCTGGGAGACCTGGGCGCTCACCTGCAGCCCGGAGGTGCCCAGGACCACGCCGACCAACTCGGTGTGGCCCTGGATCGCCGTGGTGACCAGGTGATACCCCACCCCGCCCCAGTACCCGCTCTTCATCCCCGTGACGGCCGCGTCCACGCCGATCAGGTGGTTGTAGTTGCGAAAGGTGATGTGCTGCCAGCGGAAGGTGGCCACATCCGTGAACTCCCGGTAGACGGTCGGATAGGTCAACACGATGTGCCGGGCCAGGGTGGCCATGTCCAGGGCGGTCGTGACCTGACCCGGTGCGGCGAGGCCCTCGGGATTGGCGAAGTGGGTGTGCGCCATGCCCAGCTTCGCCGCCTCCGCGTTCATCATCGCGACGAAGTGGGCGTCGGTGCCGCCGACGTATTCGGCCACAGCCAGGGCGGCGTCGTTGCCGGAGGCCACCATCATGCCCAGCATCAGGGTGCGCAGGGGCACGGTCGCGCCCGGGGGCAGGTCCAGGTACATGTTGGACAGCCCCGGCGTGGTGGAGAGGGTCCGCACGCCCGGGCCGAGCGGCACGGCGTCGCCGAGGTGGATCTGCCCGGCGGCCAACGCCTTGAGCGTCAGGTCGAAGGTCATCAGCTTGGCCAGGCTGGCCGGGGCGATCTGCAGGTTCGGCTGGCCGGCCGCCAGCACCCGGCCGCTACGGGCATCCACCAACGCATAGGCCCGGGCCGCCACCTGCGGCGGCGCCAGGCCCAGCGTCGCATCCAAGGGGGTGGGCCCTGCCGGCGCGGCAGCGGCCGGCGACTTCGCCGCCAGGGCGGTCCTGTGGGCGGCGGG
>DAHWHV010000443.1 GCA_027335545.1 Clostridia bacterium | reverse complement strand
CGCGGCCCTGCGCCGGCTGGGGTGCCCTTCGCCCCGCGGGCCCCCGTCCCTGCCCGCCCTGGCGTCCGCAGCGCGAGGGTCGGTAGGGGACGCGGGCGGTCTCCGGCACGGCGCGAAGTCGCGGCGCACGCCGGGCGGTGCCACCGCAGCCTGTCCGGGGCCAGCCCCGGCGCGGCGGCGCAGGGTTTCACGGGAGTCTGTCGTATTGTGTCGACGAACCTGGAAGGGGCGACCATCCGCCCACGAGCCGGGGCGTCGGGGTGCGGGCGCGGCCCCGGCGCGGGGACACCCGGACGGCGGGGGCACAGGCGGGGGAACGAGGGCATGGGGCGCTACCTGGCGGGGCGGATGCTCTCCACGCTGGCGGCGCTCTGGACCGTGGCCACCGGCACGTTCCTGTTGATGCACGCCATCCCCGGGGACCCGTTCGACTCCCCGACCCTGCCCCCGGCCATGCGGGCCGCCCTGCGCCACCGCTACGGCCTCGACCTGCCCCTGTGGCGCCAGTACCTGCTCTACTGGGGCGGCCTGCTGCACGGTCAACTGGGCGCATCGCTCCTGCGGCCCGGGCGCACCGTCGGGCAGATCATCGCCGCCCGCCTCCCCGTCTCGGCGGCCCTGGGGGCCGAGGCGCTCCTCTGGTCGCTCACCTGCGGCGTGGCCCTGGGGCTGCTGGGTGCCCAGCGCCCGGGGGGCGCCTGGGACTGGCTGGTCACCCTGGGGACCGTGCTCGGCTTGGCCCTGCCCAACTTCGTGGTGGCCGTGCTCCTGGACGAGTGGCTGGGCGTCCGCGCCCACCTGCTGCCGGTCGCCGGCTGGGGGGGCCTGGGCGCGAGCGTCCTCCCGGCGCTGTCGCTGGGGGTGGGGGCGCTGGCCCTGGCGGCGCGCCTGGTGCGCAGCGAGGCCGGGTTGGTCCTGGGACAGCCGTACGTCCGCATGGCCCTGGCCAAGGGCGTCGGGCCGGCCGGCCTGCTGTGGCGACACGTCCTGCGCAACGCGGCCCTGCCCCTGGTCACCGTGCTCGGGCCCCTGGTGGCGGCCGTCATCACCGGTTCTCTGGTGATCGAACGCATCTTCGCGATTCCGGGTCTGGGCAGCGCCTTCGTGCGCAGCGTCCTGGACCGCGACTACCCGGTGATCCTGGGCTTGGCGGTCTTCTACGCCGCCGTGCTCCTGATCTGCAACCTGGGCGCCGACCTGGCCCTGCTCTGGCTCGATCCGCGCCTACGCCTGGGAAGGCGCCAGGGGCTCTGAACCGGTCCCGGACAGCGGTACGCGAGCCCGCGCGCGGCGCACGGGACACGGCGGGGGGTGGGGGGATGGCGACGGGATGGCCCCCCGACGGCGGGCCGCCGCCGCAGGGGGCGCGCACCCCCGCGCAGCGCTTCCTGGCCAACCGCGCGGCCATGCTCGGCGTCGGCCTCCTTTGTCTGCTGCTGGCCCTGACGGTGCTCGGCCCGCACCTGGTGTCGCAGCCCTTCGCCCGCATCGACCTGGCCCAGCGGAACCTGCCACCGGGACCGGGGCACCCCTTCGGCACCGACGCCCTGGGCCGAGACCTCTTCGCCCGCGTCTGGGTGGGGGGCCGCGTGTCCTTGTTGGTCGCGGGGACGGCCACCGCCGCCGACCTGTTGGTGGGGGTCTGCTACGGCGGCGTGGCCGGCCTGGTGGGGGGCGCGCTCGGCGAGGCCATGATGCGCCTGGTGGACACGCTCTACGGCCTCCCGGTGCTGCTGGTCGTGATCCTGCTGCTGGTGGTGATGGGCCCCGGGCTCGGCTCGGTGATCACGGCCATCGCCCTGGTCAACTGGTTGGGGATGGCCCGCCTGGTCCGCACCGAGGCCGCGGCCCTGCGGGAGCGGGACTACGTGCTGGCGGCCCGCGGCCTGGGCGTGTCCGAGTGGCGCATCCTCGGACGGCACCTGCTGCCCGCCTCCACCGGTCCGATCCTGGTCTGGCTCTCCTACACCGTCCCCGGAGCCATCTTCGCCGAGGCGTTCCTCTCCTTCCTGGGCCTGGGCGTCCAGCCGCCGCTGCCGTCCTGGGGCTCCCTGCTGAGTTCCGCCGCCGACCACCTCGGCCGCCACCCCGGCCATTTCCTCTTCCCCGCCGCCGCCCTGACCTCAACGCTGCTGGCGTTCTGCCTCATCGGCGACGGCCTGCGCGATGCGTGGCGGCCACAGCCGGCCACCGGCCGGGCCGCCCCCCCGCTGCCCACCTCGACACCCGCCGCGTGCGCGACCGACGATCTCCTGGTCGTCCGCGACCTGACGGTCGTCGCCGGCCCCGCGGGGCAGGAGCTGCTGCGCGGCGTCTCCTTCACCCTCCGGCGCGGCGAGGCCCTCGCCCTGATCGGCGAGTCGGGCGCGGGCAAGTCCACCTGCGCCCACGCCCTGCTCGGCCTCTTCGCCCCGGGTGCGTCGGTCGGCGGCTCGGTGCG
>DAHWHV010000428.1 GCA_027335545.1 Clostridia bacterium | reverse complement strand
TCATATAGTACCACAGATACTATGTCCGCGCAAGGGAGGGAACGCGCGGCTCTGCCCACGGCTGAAGCCGGGGGTATCAGACGGCCGCGCGGAGATTTGATGAAGGGAGGGCTCTCAACGGCACGCATGTCCGTGGAACTCCCGGCCGGGGCGGCGGAGGTCTCCCGGCGTCTCCTGGAGGCGGGGTACCGCTGCTTCCTGGTCGGTGGCGCGGTGCGCGACCGCCTCCTGGGGCGCGAGCCCCAGGACTACGACCTCGCCACCGATGCCCGGCCGGAGGCCGTGCGGGCCCTGCTGCCCGGGGCGGTCGTCGACGACGCGGCCTTCGGGCGTGTCCTGGTCGGGGAGGTGGACGTGCTCACCTTGCGGCGCGAGTCCGCCTACAAGGACCGCCGCCACCCCAGCCGGGTCGTCTTCAGCCGCAGCATCCGGGCCGACCTGGCCCGCCGCGACTTCACCTGCAACGCCCTGGCGCTGGACGTGGCGGGCGGTGAGTGCGTCGACCCCTTCGGCGGCCGCCGGGACATCGCCCTGGGCGTGCTGCGGGCGGTGGGGTCACCCCAGCGCCGCTTCGCCGAGGACGCCCTGCGCATCCTGCGGGCCGTGCGCCTACGGGCGCAACTCGGCTTCTCCTACCACCCCGCCCTGGCCGCGGCCCTGGCGGAGGCCGGGGCCACGGCCTCCCTGGCGCACGTGTCCGCGGAGCGGGTGCGCGACGAACTTGGCGCGGCGCTGATGGCCCCCGGCGGCGGCGCCGCCCTGCGCGACCTGCAGCGGTACGGTCTGCTGGCCGGGACCCTCCCCGAGTGCCTGCCGATGGTGGGCTGCGCCCAGAGCAACCCCATGCACCTCTACGACGTGTGGGAGCACAGCGTGCGCGCCGCCGAGGCGGCGCCGGCCCAGGCGGCGCTGCGCTGGGCGGCGCTGCTGCACGATGTCGGCAAGCCGGCCTGCCGGACCGTGGATGCGGCGGGTATGACCCACTTCTATGGCCACGAAACCGTGGGGGCCGAACTGGCTGGCGCGATCCTCCGGCGGCTCCGCCTCCCGGAGGCCTTCGTCCGCCGCGTGGCGGCCCTGGTGCGGCACCACATGTTCTCCTACGCCCCGGAGACGCGCCTCGGGGCCGCCCGGCGCCTGGTGCTCGCGCTGGGGGCCGAGGGTGTCCGGGACCTGCTGGAACTCCGGCGGGCGGACCGCGCCGCCGCGCGCTGGGGGCAGGGGTACGGGCCCGAAGGGGAGCGGCTGCTCGGCCACCTGATCGCCCTGCGCGAGGCCGGGGAACGCTTCGCCCTGGGCGATCTGGCCGTGGACGGCCGGGACGTGATGGCCGCCCGCGGCCTGCCCGCGGGCCCCCGCGTCGGGGAGGTGCTGCGCGCCCTGCACCAGGCCGTCCTGGACGACCGCCTGCCCAACGAACGCGCCGCGCTGCTGGACCACTTGCGGGCCCTGCCGACCACGCCGGATGTGTCCGCCCCCGGCCCGGGATAGAGGCGCGCGGGGCGGCGGCCCCGCA